>CAIQJW010000037.1 GCA_903872255.1 uncultured delta proteobacterium
ATATCACCCCCCCCCCCCCCCCGAATCTTCTCGTCTTTTATGAGATGCGAGAATTATGAGGAGTCATGGTATGGCAGAGATAAATAATACCGTCAACTTTGAACAACTTTTTCAATTGAAGACAGTTAAAGAGGTTTGAAATGTGTTCAAAAGGTGCTGTGCAGAAGGAGGCCAGGTGAAAGATCCATCCAAGGCGAACACAGAACTGATCACTGAAAATGCCTTCCTAAAACAGCAAATCAAAGAATTGGAACAAAGGGAAACAGACCTCAGGAAGGCGCAGGGTTCGCTGCAGGAGACCAAAGAGAAATACCATTCCCTCTTCGAGAACGCCATCGAAGGTATTTTTGAGACAACTGCCGATGGTCGTTTACTGAGCGCCAACCCTGCCCTTGCCCATATTTTCGGCTATGCATCACCTGCGGACCTGATGGCTTCGGTGACAGATATAGGTAAACAGTTTTATATCAGCCGCGAAGAACGCGATGATCAATTGCGCTTGATCGATGAAAGGGGAGAGCAGACAAACTTTGAAGCCCGGCTGCAACGCAAAGACGGAAGCACCTGCTGGGTTTCGATAAATGCTCGACTTGTCCGGAATGATGCAGGCGAGCCATTGCATTATGAGGGCTTCATGAGTGACATCACCCTCCGCAAGCAGGAGCAGGAGCAGGAGTCGATATTGTCATTGCAACACTTTTCCCGGTCTACGTATGATGCTCTTCTGTTTAATATTTGTGTAGTGGATAAAGATGGGACCATCCAGAGCGTTAATCACGCCTGGCGAGAATTTGCCGAAGCAAACCCGCCCTGCCCGCCAAATCATTGGCTGGGTTCAAATTATTTTGATATTTGTAGAAATGCCGGCGGAAATGATGCAGAAGAAGCAAATTCATTTGCAGAGGGAATTCGTGCAGTGCTGCACGGCGAACGTGAACAGTTCATGCTGGAATATCCATGCCACTCTCCTACCGAGAAACGCTGGTTCATCGGACGAGCGACGCGCTTGCCGGGCATTGAGCCTGTACACATGGTTGTTGCCCATGAGAACATCACCGAACGCAAGATAGCAGAATTACATCGGGATCAGCAATTGGTTTTTGCCAAGGCATTAAACGAAATAGATGAAGTTATTATTACCAATGATAATTCTGAAGATACATTAGAAAATACTAACTGCATTATCGGCAAAACCCTGCAATTAGATCGGGCATTAATTTACGATGTATCATTTGAGAAGAACCGCATTACCGGTCTGTGCGAATGGTTAAAAACGGATCACCCGGATATTGCACCTACAAAAAATGAATACCCGCTGGATATGTTTTTGAGCCCCTTTACGGAAATAAGGAAAACCAAGAAACATCTTGAAAGTCATTTCAATACAGTGAATGAGCATTTTATCGAAGACGGATCAGGAAAAATACTGCATGAGCAAATGAATATCAAAAGCTTAATCTGGTATCCCTTTGCCTTTGATGAACACGGATACTATGCATTTACCTTAAATCAGATCCTGGAACAGAGAAACTGGACACAGGAAGAGATTGCTTTTCTTGGATCTGCAGCAAAACAGGTTAGTCTGGCACTGATTAAAATAAGGCTGCTCGAAGAACGGAAGCATGCTGAAGAGGCACTGCAAAAGGCGCACGATGAACTGGAACAACGGGTGGTGGAACGGACAAAGAAACTTGAGGAGAGCGAAGAACACTTTCGAGCCATTGCCGATTATACATACGACTGGGAAAGCTGGGTAGGATCGGATGGAAAATTGATCTGGGTTAATCCCGGAGTTGAGCGCTTAACAGGATATTCGGTGGAGGAGTGTCTCGCCATGAGCGATTTCCCCACACCTATTTTCGATGAATCCGACCATGAAAGAATGACCCGGATCTTTACAGAAGTAGTTCAGGGGGCAAGTTACAGCAAAGTCCAGTTCTGTATTCGATGTAAAGATGGGGGTACAAAGTGGGGGGAGGTATCATGCCAACCCATCTATAACGCCAGCGGAACTAACATAGGACATCGTTCAAGCGTTCGCGACATCACCGAGCGCAGACAGGCGGAAGCAGCGCTGCCGGAGAGCGAGGAGCAATATCGTATACTTTTCGAATCGGCGTCGGACGCGCTTTTCTTGAACGCCTTAGATACGGGTCTGGTCATTAATGCCAACAGAATCGCCACAGAACTATACGGCTACGATCGAGATGAGTTGCTCACCAAGAAGAGTTCGGAATTGTCGGCGGAACCAGAGGAGACACAACGACGCATCAATGAGGCACGGACAATCCCCGATCAACTCATAAAAATCCCAATGCGCCTTCATCGCAAGAAAGATGGGACCGTTTTTCCCGTCGATATCACGGCTCGGACTATTAGCGTGAAAGGCCGGCCGATCCTCTTCTCTGCTGTCCGCGACATCACCGAGCGCAAACACATGGAAGAAGAACTTCTCCGTGTCCAGAAGCTGGAGTCCCTCGGCATCCTGGCAGGCGGCATTGCCCATGATTTCAACAACCTTATGACGGTTGTCCTGGGGAATGTTCAGCTGGCCATGATGGGGCTGCCGGCAAATCATATATCATACCCTCTCCTCAGGGTTGTTTTGCAATCTGTCGAACAGACCAAGGATCTTACCAGCCGCCTTATCACCTTCTCAAAAGGAGGCTATCCCGTTAAACAGATAAGTGATGTTTCGGGAGTTCTTCAGAAAGTAATACGGAAGATGGTCAAAGGAACCGGTGTCCGGGTCGCCTTCGACATTGAAAAAGACCTCTGGTCTGCTAAAGTGGATGAAAACCAGATAAGGCAGGTCTTTTATAACCTTACCATGAATGCTATTGAGGCCATGCCCGAAGACGGAACTCTCACTGTACAGGCGGGAAACACAGAGATAGACAATACAAATAGTCTTCCCCTGCGGGAAGGATCATACCTCAGAATCGTCTTTGCCGATAATGGTAAAGGAATCGCTGAAGAAAACCTTGTCCGTATCTTTGATCCCTACTTTACCACAAAAGGTATGGGGGCCAATAAGGGTGTGGGGTTGGGCCTGTCAGTCTGTTATTCAGTGCTCGAGAAACACGATGGCCATATCGCTGTTACATCCAAACCGGAGGAAGGGACCGCATTCACCCTCTATCTCCCCATACTGGCCGAGAAGGCACATACGGCAAAGATAGAACAAACAGCTTTTTCTTCTTCCTCGAACCGGGTACTCATCATGGAAGATGAGATACATGTCCGCACATTGGAACGGGCCTTTCTGGAAGAGCTTGGATTCGAGGTGACAGAAACCGGAGATGGACAGGAAGCCATTGACCGCTATAAAGAGGCCCTTCTCTTAAACAACCGTTTCGGCCTGGTGATTCTGGACCTTACGGTACGCGATGGTATGGGCGGACAGTTAACCATGGAGGAGCTGCTGAAGGAAGATCCATCCGTTAAGGCCATCATTACGTCAGGCTACGTGGATGAACCGGTGGTAGAACACTACAAAGATTATGGCTTCCAAGGAGCCCTGGGGAAACCTTTTAGTCTTGAGGAATTTGGTGAAATGGTAAAAATGGTTATAGGCACGGAGCCATAATGTATTCCCCCGTTTTATGTGGTAATCGTTGTTTTGTGCGGCATACCATTATGTTTGCTTCGTAAGTGTTATACAACTCTACAGACTGATACTCCAAAACACTCCTAATAAAATTGCTTGACACAATTTAATATCTTATATAGGCGGTTCATTATTTAAGAGAGAGGTGCTTGATGTCAAAGAAAATAAAGTCCATAAACGTTGATGACAACACATATGATTCATTAGTTTCTCTCTTCAAGCAATATAAATCCAGCGAGAGCATATCGTCTTTTCTGGACAGGTGTATAAAAGACTTGGAGGGGTATTTGAGGCAAATGGAAGACATCCTGAAAGATGAGGATCATTTCGAGGAAATAATGAAGAATGTCATTGATAAAACTGTCAAAGGACTGATTCTTCATAAGCCAAGCACTCAATATCATGATAACTGACCTCCGATGTCAATGTATGCCTTTATGAAGGCACCAGGCACAGCTTCGGAAGTCAGTTGATTGAAAAAGCTGATGTGTCTATCGTCAAAGAACTTATGGGACATAGCAGCATCAAGACAACGGAAAAATATCTTCATATGAAGGTCGAAAAGCTGAAAGACGTGGTCAATTCTCGGGGCAAAATCAGAATGGTAAATAGAAGTGATTTAGAAGTGAGTTTCGTTAATGATTAACACAATAAATACGGGTGTTTATATAATGCCGAAGGCGGGATTTGAACCCGCACGAGTCTCCCCGCCACCCCCTCAAGATGGTGTGTCTGCCACTTCCACCACTTCGGCATTCTTGATCATTTCGTTCCTTGAGCGGGAGCGCTCGGCTGAACCGGCGCGGGAGCGCTCTGCCGAGTCTCAACAGGTATGCTTCTTATGCTGCTCCCCTTACGACTGTAAGTATACGCAAGCACTAAACTTGTCAACATAAAAACAACGGCTGCTATTGTTGTTAATTTCGTCATAAAACTCGACGATCCGGAACTGCCGAAAAGCGTCTGGCTTGAACCGCCGCCGAAGGCAGCGCCAATGTCAGATCCACGCCCTGTCTGCAATAATACGATCAGAATAAGGCCGATCGCTATAATAATATGAATTATCCCGATTACTATGGTCATTTATTTTTCTCCAATGCGCGGCTTATTATACCAAGAAAGTTTTCAGATTTCAAGGATGCACCACCAACAAGTGCACCATTTATGTTCTTCATGGTAATTAATTCGCCGAAATTATCTTGAGTAACGGAACCGCCATAGAGAATTTTCACATCCAAAGCCGGGCTGCCATACACATCTGAAAGGATATTCCTAATAAATTCATGTACTTCCTCGGCTTCAACGGATGTAGCATTTTTTCCGGTGCCAATTGCCCAGACCGGCTCGTACGCGATCGTGATACTTGTAAGGTCTGCTATGCCGGCGAGTGCTTTCTTTACCTGTATGCCGACAACGAACTCCGTGATCCCCGCCTCGTGCTCTTCATCGGTCTCACCAACGCAGATTATAGGCTTCAGGTCGGCAGCAAGGCATTTCTTTACCTTTAAGTTCACGTTTTCATCAGTTTCGTGAAAATATTTCCGCCGCTCCGAATGCCCGATTATCGCATACGTGCAGCCGGCATCCTTGAGCATAGCCGGGGATATCTCGCCTGTGTAGGCCCCCTTGTCCTCAAAAAAGATATTCTGGGAAGCCAGGGTGACCGGGGTGTCCTTTATAACATCATAAACGCTTTTCAGGACAGTAAATGACGGCGCCAGAACCACTTCGCCTTTTCCGGCAATATCCGGCAAACCGGCGATTATCCCCTTTGCAAGCGCCTGTCCTTCGGCCGCAGTGTTGTTCATCTTCCAGTTTCCGGCTACCATCCACATTGCCATTTTACCCTCCACAGCGTTCAAGCGCCTCGACGGCCGGCATCGTCTTACCTTCGAGCATCTCGAGGAATGCACCGCCTCCCGTCGAAATATACGAGATCTTATCGCTCACGCCTGCCTTGTGCACGGCAGAATCTGTGTCGCCTCCCCCAATGATGGAAAGCGCACCGGACTCGGCGACATCCCGTGCGAGCCCGAACGTGCCCTTGCTGAAAGCCTCGAGTTCAAACATGCCCATCGGGCCGTTCCACACTATCGTTTTCGCTTCCTTGACCGCATTGCCGAAGATCTTTTGAGTCTCAGGCCCTATGTCAAGGCCCATCGCTTCTTTCGGTATACTATCGACCGCGCACGTCGTGACTACAGCACCGGCCTCGGCTTTATCTGCGATGAGACAATCCACGGGCAAAAGTATTTTCACATTTTTAGACCGTGCTTTTTCCATGATGCTTTTCGCTTTATCCAGCATGTCAGGCTCGCAGATCGATCTGCCGATCTCCTTGCCCATGGCCTTTAAAAATGTAAACGCCATGCCTCCGCCGATTATCAGCATATTGACCGTGTCGACAAGGTTCTCGAGAACACCGATCTTGTCGGAGACCTTTGCTCCCCCGATAATGGCAGCGAGCGGCCTTGCCGGGTCCTTCATTGCCTTATTAAAATAGTCGATCTCATCCGTGAGGAGAAAACCTGCAGCACAGGTCTTAACAGCTTCGGTGATCGCCGAATTCGAGGCTGCCTTCCTATGGGCCACCGCAAAGGCATCATCAATGTATACATCGGCCAGTTCGGCAAGTTGCCGGGCAAATTCCGGATCGTTCTTCTCGTCGCCCATATGGAACCTCAAGTTTTCAAGCAGGATGACATCGCCCGGTTTCATGGCATGAACCGCCGCCAGCGCCTTGTCGCCAATGCAGTCATCCACGAACGGCACATTTTTCCCGAGCATATCCGATAAGATCACGGCACACGGCTTCAAGGTGAGCTTATCGACCCTCTGCCCTTTTGGACGGCCCATATGAGAAATGAGGACCAATTTCGAGCCTTTTTCCATGCAATATCTGATCGTGCGAAGATGGGCTTTGATCCTGGTCGTATCCGTGACATTGCCGGCCGCATCGACGGGTACGTTAAAATCGACACGCATAAGCACATTCTTTCCTGAGATATCAACTTGATCGATCGACTTCATAGCATTTGCTCCTTCCTGTTTCCGGTTATCATTTCATTACGAACGAGAGAAGATCGAACATGCGGTTGGAAAAACCCCATTCATTGTCATACCACGAAAGTATTTTTACCATGTTTCCGCCTATGACCGTCGTATTTTCCATATCAACGATAGACGAATGGGTATTTCCGTTGAAATCTTTAGATACCAGGGGTTCATCGCAGCAGGCCAGGATCCCTTTCATCGGCCCTTCCGAGTATTCCCTGAATTTCTTGTTGATGTCTTCCTTGCTAACCTTGGTCGAGAGTGTTGCAACAAAATCGACGAGTGAGACGTTCGGTGTGGGTACCCGTATTGCGAGACCATCCAGTTTGCCTTTCAGCTCCGGGATGACCTCCGATATTGCCTTTGCCGCACCCGTTGTCGTCGGGATCATAGACAGCGCCGCCGCACGCGCCCGGCGGAGATCTTTGTGAGGCTCGTCGAGGACAACCTGATCGTTTGTAAATGAATGTATCGTTGTCATCAATCCATATTCAATGCCGAATTCCCTCTGAAGTATCTTCACGACCGGTGCAAGACAGTTCGTGGTACACGACCCCATGGAGATGACGTGATGTTTCGTTTTATCATAGACCTCTTCGTTGACCCCGAGGACGAACGTGACATCAGGTCCCTTTGCCGGTGCGGATATAATAACTTTTTTTGCCCCTGCTTTGAGATGCCGCTCGGCACCGGCGCGGTCGGTAAATTTACCCGTGCTCTCAAGGACGACGTCAATGCCGAGATCTTTCCACGGGAGAGATTCCGGCTCCTTCATCGCATATGCCTTGATCTCCTTGCCGTCAATAACAATAGAGTTCTCGGTATACTTAACGTCGTTCGGCATAATTCCATGTATTGAGTCGTATTTTAATAAGTGGGCGAGAGTCCTGGGATCCGTAAGATCATTAACAGCCACAAATTCAACATCTTTTTTGTCAAAACCAGCCCGCAGGACAAGTCTGCCAATCCTTCCAAAACCATTAACTGCGACCTTTACGGACATAAACGACCTCCCCTTGTTTTTTTAACAATAGTAATCAAAAGGGACTATCATGTCAACCTATTAATCATACCGGACGGCACCGAGAGGACGGGTAATGGGTAATAGGTTATAGGTAATGGAAAGAAGGCCGGATTACAGGCGATGGAGGGTTTTTACCCATTACCTATTTTTTTTCAGCGTAACGATGCCGCCTATTACGTAGTGTGTTCCGGAAACAATTGTTGAGAGGGCCGTTGCGGTGAAAAGGAGCAGGTTATATTCCCGAAGCACGCTGTTGCCGGCCGACCAGAGTGCATACAGGATAGTAGCTATCTGTAATGCGGTTGTGACCTTGCCGAAAATTGTAGGCCTCGGCTTGACGTTATTGGCATAACGGTAAAGTATCAGGTAGCCGACGGCGATCACGATATCCCTGCCGAGAACGAGTACTGTCAGCCATATTGGGACAATGCCGACGATATAGAGCATTCCAAATGCAGAAACGAGCATTGTCTTATCAGCGATCGGATCGAGATAGGCACCGAGCTCGGTCTTCCAGCTCATGACCCGCGCGATAAACCCGTCGAGAAGATCGCTGATCCCCTGGATGAGAAAGAGGTACAGGGCGAGGCGCAGTCTTCCCTGATAGACGGCATATATAAAATAGAATGTGATAAAAAAACGGAATATTGAAATAATATTCGGGAGATTTATGACCCGGGTTGCTTTATCTCTCATAATCCTGGTAGTAATTCCTGAACGTGGCGCACTTGTCGATGAAACTTAATGTCACGGTATCGATCGGACCGTTCCGCTGCTTTCCGATGATGACCTCCGCCATACCCTTATTATCTTCCCTGTCTTTATTATACACCTCATCGCGGTATATGAAGAGTATGACGTCGGCATCCTGCTCGATAGCCCCCGATTCCCTGAGGTCTGCAAGGCGCGGCCTTTTATTGTCTTTTTCGCGGCTCTCCGGTGACCTGTTAAGCTGGGAAATGGCGATAACGGGAATAGCCAACTCCTTCGCGAGTGCCTTCAGGAACCGGGAGATCTCCGATATCTCCTGCTCACGTCGTTCCGTACCGCTTCTGCCCCGCATGAGCTGGAGATAATCGACTATGATAAGACCTACGTTATGTTCTTTTTTCAACCGGCGCGAGCGGGCCCGCAATTCCATTACCGAAAGGGCGGGAGAATCATCGATGAACAGGTGCGCCTCGGTCAGTCTTCCCGCAGCCGTGGCAAGCTTCGGCCATTCCTCGCCGGAAAAAGTCCCGGTCCGGAGCTTTGAATGCTCGATCTCTGATTCCGAACTGAGAAGCCGTGTAACGAGCTGCTCCTTGGACATTTCCATCGAGAATATCCCGACGGGCACGGGGTTTTCATGCATTGTTGAAACATGCTGGGCTATATTCATGGAAAATGCCGTCTTGCCCATGCTCGGCCTGCCTGCGACAATGATAAGGTCTGAAGGCTGAAGACCACTGGTAAGCTTGTCGAGATCGGTAAAACCCGTGGGGACCCCGGTTACGGCCTGTTTTTTCTTGTAAAGCCTTTCTATCAGCTTGATGCTGTCATGAATGAAATCCTTGACGGGCAGGAAGCTCTTCTTGAGCTTATTTTCAGACACTTCGAAAATGAGTTTTTCGGCCTCGTCGACATATGTGTCAATATCCGTTTCGGTGTCGTAGCCTTTTTCGATTATCTCCGTGGCAGCCTTTATAAGGGATCTTACGAGTGCTTTTTCCTTGACGATCTTTGCATAATAGGCAATGTTCGCTGCAGACGGCATGAGGTCGACGAGCGTGTTCAGGTAGGTTATGCCGCCTATGTTCTCGAGAATGCCCCTGTCTTTGGCCAGGCTGCTGACAGTTAAGAGGTCTATCGCATCATTCTTTTCAGAAAGATGCATCATCAGTTCATATATCTTGCCGTGCACGTCCCGATAAAAATCAAATGGCCCGATAATGTCAGCCACTTTATTGATCGATTCCGGATCGACGAGAAGGCCGCCGAGCAATGATTGCTCGACCTCTATATTTTGAGGCGGGACCCGCAATCTGGCTGCGGGATCTTTGGAATCCCTGCTATTTTTTACAATCCGGGGCATTTAAGCCTCTTCTTTTTCCACCTCGATCCTGACCTCGGCATTTACCTCAGGCTGAAGATGGATAACGACCGTGTGACCGCCCGTTATTTTTATCGGTTCTTCGAGACGGACCGATTTTTTATCGATTTCCACGCCCGTGGACGACTTGACTGCTTCAACAATGTCTTTATGGGTGACAGAGCCGAACAATCTGCCGTCTTCACCGGCTTTCTTTTTGATCGTAAGTGTGACTTCCTGTAATCTGGTCTTGAGCTCTTCGGCTGTCTGAAAATCGCGTGCCTTTTTATTCGAAACGCTCCGGACAATATTCTCAAAGCGCGCTACGTTGCCCTGCGTTGCAGGAATAGCGAAGCCCTTGGGAACGAGGAAATTCCTTCCGTAACCGTCCCGGACATTAACGGTATCGCCCTTCTTCCCTGTACCCTGGACATCTTCAATGAGTATAATCTTCATCACATGTGCCTCCGTTATTTCAATAATGTTGTAAAGGGCAGAAAGGCGATGTGCCGGGCCATCTTTATAGCCTCTTTAAGCTTGCGCTGGTGGTTGGCACATGTGCCCGTCATTCTTCTGGGCATGATCTTGCCTCTTTCTGTGATGAATGATTTCAGGAGCTTCGGATCTTTATAGTCAATTGCCAGATTGGCGTCCTGGCAGAATCTGCAAACCCGTCTTCTTACATAGACCCTTTTCTTCGGTGAATCCGACCGTGTTGTCCTCATTGGTCTTGGCATCTATTTATTCCTCCATCCAAACAATTTTTTTTACTTTAAGTTTTACCATCTCCCCGGTCGGCAGCTTTTTCCGTACAAGCATACCCGATACCATCACGCCGCTTCCGATCGCCGCATCGATGTGTGGTTCCGATGAACCGCCCCGGCATTCAACATCGATGAGAAAACCTCCGTCTGTGACCCGGAGAGGAAACGACATATACTTCTCCCCCCGGGGGGTATAGGCGATCTTAGGCCTGACTTCGACCTTTCCCGTCATAAAAACCCTGTTCATCAGAACTCGCCTTCGAGCTCATCAAACACAACCGCATCCGGCGGTTTCTTCGGGCCTTCGCTCGCACCATCGACAACAACGAACATATGCCTCAAAACAGGGTCGAGTGTCCTGTAGAATTTTGCCATTGTCGCTACAGACCCTTCGTCCATATCGAGCAGGAAAAAATAATAATGGCCTCTGTCTTTCTTCTTTATTGGATAAGCGAGCTTTCGCACTGCCCAGTCATCGAGTTTCACAATCGCTGCGCCCGCTTTCTCCAGGTTGCCATGGATCCTCTTCATGAGATCGTCTTCGTCCTCTTTTGCGAGGTCAGGGCTGAGCACAACAATATTCTCATATCTTCCCACGATTTATTCTCCTTTCACTCAAGTCTTCTGATACTGAACTACAGTACCTTTGTCAATTTTAACACGAACTTTTTCGGCAATTTCAATAGTAACACTGTCGTCGGAAATTCCCGTTATTGTACCATACAAACCACCCGATGTGATAACTTTATCTCCCTTCTTCAGATTAGCGAGAAAATCTTTGTGCTGCTTGGCTCTCTTCTGCTGGGGACGGATAAGAATAAAGTAAAAAATGGCAAAAACCGCCGCGATAAAAATAAGCGACATATAGCTGCCGCCGCCCTGACCTCCGGCTGCCGGATTGTTACCCATTGCATACGCTACACCTGTCATCTGATTCACCTCCTTCATATCGTAATTTGAAATCGTGATAAAAAGACCCGAATGTGCCCGTCTTCACGGCATCACGGACCTTTCTCATAAATTCCATATAAAAATGCACATTGTGGACCGTATTCAGATAAAAGCTTGTCAATTCGTGCGAGACGACAAGATGCCTTAAATAGGCCCGCGAATATGTCCTGCATGTATAACACGAACAACCTTCATCGATCGGCCCGTTATCTTCGGTAAAGCGGGCGTTCTTTATATTGATCCTGCCGTCCCATGTGAACAGGCCGCCGTTACGGGCGAACCGGGTCGGGATGATGCAGTCGAACATATCGACCCCCCTCTTTACACCTTCGAGAAGGTCTTCGGGCAAACCAACGCCCATCATATACCGTGGTTTATCTGACGGCATAAGGTCAATGACCGTATCGACCATATCCCACATCAGGCTTTTCGGTTCACCCACGCTTAATCCGCCGATAGCGAAACCGTCAAAATCGAGGGAAAGTATATCGTGAGCGGACCGTATCCGCAATTCAGGGTAAAAACCGCCCTGGATTATCCCGAAAAGTTTCTGCGGGCCATCCGTTTTGGCCTCAAGACATCTCTTTGCCCAGCGCGTTGTCAATTCAACTGAATCGCGCGTATATTCAAAAGTCGACGGATAGGACACGCATTCGTCGAGGCACATCGCCACATCGGCCCCGATATTCTCCTGTACGTGCACCATCTTTTCCGGGGCAAGAAAGTGCCGCGAACCGTCAATATGGGATTGAAAGAGAACGCCGTCCTCTTTTATCTCCCGCAGCACTCCCAGGCTGAATATCTGGTAGCCACCGCTATCGGTAAGAATGGCCCCGTCCCATCCGGAAAACCTGTGAAGCCCGCCCAACCTTTTGATGCGCTCGTCACCGGGACGCAGATAGAGATGATATGCGTTCGACAGGATCATTTTGACGCCCAGTTCCGTAAGTTGCTGGTGGGTCATTGCCTTGACGACACCCTGTGTACCCACGGGCATGAAGACGGGGGTGTCTATCTGGCCGTGGCCTGTCAAAAGCCGTCCCGAACGGGCTTTCCCGTCATTATGATCGATCTCTATCGCTTTCATGATATAAACATCGCATCCCCGTAACTGTAAAACCTGTATCCCCCGGATATCGCTTCTTCGTAGGCCTTCCTGAGACCGTCAGTTCCCATAAAGGACGCGACGAGCATGAGCGGGGTCGAACGGGGAAGGTGAAAATTCGTTATCAGTGCATCGACTGCGCTGAATTTATATCCCGGATAAATAAAAAGCTCCGTTTGGCCTTGAGGCAGGGCATTGCCGTTTGCCTGAAAGACTGTCTCGAGCGTCCGGACGGAGCTTGTCCCGCAGGCGACTATGCGGCGGCCGCTGCCTCGCGCATCCTTAAGAAATACTCGTGACGCCTCGTCCAATTCATACTGCTCGCCATGCATCCGATGCTCTTCAAGGGTTTCGGTATGAATAAGGGAAAAGGTGCCGATCCCTATATGAAGGGTTATTTTCACGATATCGACACCAAGCGAACGTATATCGCCCAATAGCTGGTCGGAAAAATGGAAACCGGCGGTAGGAGCGGCTATCGATCCGCTATTCTCTGCATACACCGTCTGATAGCGGTCAAAATCCTCCGTACCGTTCGCCCCGTTTCGTTTGATATAGGGGGGCAGCGGCATCTTTCCGAATTTGCGCATGATCTCGTCAGCCTGCGCGGCCGAAGCAAAGGATATCACCATGAGATCGTTCTGCCACTCGAGGCTGGCAGAGTATTCCCCGATTGTAACCGGAATGGCCGTTTTGCCTTTGCCGATACCGCGCGCCAGGCATTCCCACGAACCATTGCCGAGATGCTTGACAAGAAGAATGTCGAGGTGACCGCCTGTCGCTTTCCGGACGTTAAGGCGGGCCGGGAATACCTTGCTGTCATTCAAGACGAGAACATCATCTTCGCGGAAATATGCGGCAATATCTGAAAAATGCCGGTGCTCGATCCTTCCCGTTGCCCTGTCACAGGCAAGCAGGCGCGATCGCGACCTATCGCCCGATGGGTGCTGGGCGATCATGTCCCGCGGCAGATCATAATCAAATTCATCTACTCTCATAACTCGTACATACCGTTAATTTGTCTATAATCTTTCCGGCCCGTATGGTGCCATTGTCCGGACGGATAAGAGCAAAAAACCCCCTTCAGGCCGTCCGGCCTTTTCAAAACAGGTTAATTTTATAACAGATTATCCCGATATTCGCAAATCAATTAGCAGGTTACGCACCACGCCCCTATCGGGCAGGTCCGGCTTGCGATTATGCTTGTAAACAAACCTGGCTTTATTTTAAACTTTCCAAGGATTTTACTATGGGTATTATATCGGTATCACGACTCCACGGCTCAGGGGGCACTGCTTTCGCGCGGCAGCTTGCGAAACGCCTCGATTATTCCTTTGCCGACAGGACGTCCATAAACAAAGAGTGCCGGGAAAGCGACGCACACATTTCTCTGTTCGGTATCGGCAGTGATTCCACGCCGGGGCTTTATGAAAAAATGCAGGAGCTTATGGTAAACCCCGACTACCACAAGATCTCCCTGGTAGCCGGCATACTTAACCGCGCCCTTGGAAACAATGTCGTATTCACCGGGATGGGAACCTGCATTGTCCTGGCGGGAATGACAAACACTATCAACATCCGCATCGTCCGCCGTCTGGATGAGCGTGTCAGCGAGATAGCCCGGGTCAAAAACATCGGTTATGATGACGCCTTCGATCTTGTCGAGAGGATGGATGACGGAAAGCGTGAATTTATTATGCGGTATTTCGGCGCCGATGCAAGCGATCCGTCTATCTACCACGCGGTGATCAATTCAAGCCACGTACCACTCGAAGATGCGATCGATATTACCGCCAATTATTCATATAAGCATTTAACGCCCTCTCATACGAGGGACACGGAAATGTCGCTGAAAATGCTCCTTCTCGAGAAAAGAGCCGAGTTGCTCCTATTTCATATCGGAATGGCCCATTGCTATGGGAAAATAACCTTCAAGGCGGCAGAAGCAACCCTTACGATCACGGGAGAAGTACGCAATGAAGCCGAGAGAGACCGCCTTTTGCAGACATTGCGCCACAATACCGAAATACTTCAGATATACGATGAAATTGAATCAGGCATTTTTGACAGAACGTAAGCTTCTCATTTTCCGCGAAGTTTTTTCCCGATCACGAAGGCATGCCCGAGTTTCTCGCCGAAACCGTAATATTCGCGAATTCCCGGCGCAAGGATAACAGGTCTTATCTTTTGAATGCTCGGAAGCGTAGCTTCATCGAGCATATCCTCATCTACCTTCACGTCAAGGATCTCCCCTATAAATTGCGTATGCAAGCCAATATCAACAAAATTGACAAGCCTGCACTCCAGGACGAAGGGAAATTCCTTGATGTACGGAGCATCAATAATGTCGCTCCGTACCGGCGTGAGTCCGGTCACGGCAAACTTGTCAACGTCCCTTCCTGACGCAATACCGAAATAATCCGCCTCAGTGAGGTATTTTTCCGGTGTCACATGGACCGTGAACGCCTTGCGGTCAAGGATACTCTGATATGTGTGGGTCGCCTTCCTTAAAGCAATGTCTACACACGGCGGCTTCGAACAGCACATGCCTCCCCAGGCGACAGTCATTGCATTCGGGCGGCCATCCCTGTCATATGTTCCTACAACAAGCACCGGAGCCGGCATGAGAACCGTCCGGGCACCGAGGGACTTTTTCATTCCCGGCCTCCTTAAATATCAGGACCTACGCAGCCAAAGGTCCAGGTAAAACGGATTTTAGTATAACCCAACATTGACAGCCATGAAATACTTTTATACAATGGTGGGCATCCCTCAAAGGAAGGTGTTATGCCGTATAGAAAAACATCGCAATGGATCGTAGTATGTGTTTCAACGGCGATCACGCTCTTCTGTGTTTATGCCCTCATGGCAGGCATTCGAATGGGTAATATGAAAAATGTCTGGATCTTCTTTGCCTTCTCGGTCATATTTGTCACCCCGCTTCTGGTAACGGTCTTTCATATGGCCGCCGATAGATACCCGGTCCTTGCGAACATATATAAGAAACATATATCCCTCGGGCAAAAAAAGAAAACAACATTTATCCCCCACTGGTTTGTTATCTCCGGGGTGATCCTTATCGGCCTGATAATTCTCTACACGATCATAAAATGGCTG
>CAIQJW010000038.1 GCA_903872255.1 uncultured delta proteobacterium
GATCCTTAAACGCCAGATTTTCGGGAAGAATCGCGCCTTATCTCGAAAACCCCGCGATCATCTGTTATCGTGAAACAAAAGATGTCCAGCAGTCTCTGAATATTCTCAAACAAAGCGCTTCGCAGCATAGTACCGTGGACTGGCAAATGCATGATGTGAAGCGGTATCTTTCGCGGGGAAGGGAGGCGTGGTATCGGGGAAGGTTTAGCGAAGCGGTATCCTGTTGGGAACGGCTGACAGCCGCCCAGGAAACCCGTACCAGCGAGGCGTGTGGCTGGTTAGGTTGGGGGTATATGTCGCAAGAGCTGTTTAAGGAAAGCGTTGACATCTTTGAAGAAGCCCTTCGTCTCAACGCCTTAAATGATTGGGCACGATGCGGACTTGCGCGAGCGCTGCCCCTGCTTGGCCGAGATGAAGAGGCATTGGAATGTTTTAATTTGATTCTCAGCAGGGAATCTCCGGAAGATTTCATGGCGTACCGCGTATCTCTCGAAAATCGCGCGGAATTGCTCTTCAAAAAGAATTTATTTGAAGGTGCCCGAGATGATTTAGAGACCCTTTGCACAATATTCGAACAATACGAAAAAGGAAGGTGCCCCTGGGCATATATGAGGCTCGGTTTGTGTGAACTGAAAATGGGCAACGGTTCAGCCGCCGCTGATGCCTTTCGCAGGGCTGGCGGATATCTTGGCAACCCGCGCCTGTCTGCCCGATACCTTGAAACGAGGTTTTTCTTGCGCGGCGCGGCGTCCCGGCTTATCAATGTCTTACGTCGTGTGAAGAGGGCAATCAAGCAATAACCTGTCATGTCCCGAAATGACCATAAAGTCATGATCTTATACTATGGCGGGCATCATCAATCTCTCACAATTTATGAGGACTATATCAACGGTGTCCAGAAGTATTATAGTGATGTCAGGTTACTGGATTATTTCGATCTATATCTGCGACAAGGTGTAAGAAGATTTACCGGGGCAGTCATAAATGAAGTTGAACAATACAAGAGAGACCTTATTTTTTTTATGCCCGGTTCCGGGGATATGACCTTCCCTGCGGTGCTCATCGAAAAATTATCGACAATGGCTTATATGGTAATAAACTTTTTTGATTCGGAAATCTTCTTCGATAATATCGACAGGCATTACGCGCAGGCAGCGGGCCTGGTCCTGGTCCCGAATCCAGGTGCACAGGCATTGTTCTCGTCGATAGAAACAAATACGTACTGCACGTATTCGCTTTTTGATCCTGAACGCTATCCCTGCAAAGGGGTAGAAAGAGCAACGGACGTCTCTTTTGTGGGCAATCTCACGAAAGCGAATCGCAGAAGGTACATTGAATTTCTTATGAAAAATGGAATAACAGTCAGTACTTTCGGGTACGGAACGAGTTCCGGGATCATATGCCAGGAGAAAATGGTCGACGTATTTAACAGGACAAAAATCAGTCTTAATTTTTCAGACGCCGAGCAATCCGGTCTCGTACTGTATTCTCGCAAAGAATCTCTGATTCCTCAGTTAAAAGGGAGAATTACAGAAGCCGCATTAACGGGCAGTTTTGTTTTAACCGAATATGCCCCCGGTCTCGATGAGATGTATGAAATCGGGAAAGAAATTGATATTTTCCATGATCAGGATGAATTACTCCAAAAAGTCCGCTATTATCTGGCGCATCCTATCGAACGAGATACCATCGCCACAGCAGGCAGACAGCGTGCTCTGCGCGATTATGACTGTCGGAGGGCATTTCAGAATATCGATGGGTTAATAGCGGATCGCAATGAACACAGACAAATCAAATATGATGAGATGTTTGAGCACAACCAGGCAAACTTTCTTTTTTATTATTTTGTCCGCTTTGCTTTGACCTTTAGATTGGTCAAAGCTTTTTTCGAAATCAAGCATATCTGCGCGCACGCAAGGCTCGATTTCCGACAGGCGATGTATCTAGGAGTTCGAGCCATCGCGGCGTGTTGCGGACAAAATAGACTGTTTGCATGGGTCTATACCGCACTTAAGCTGGCGATAATTTCTTTGCAGAAAAAACAGGTTTCATGAGAGATTTGTTCCATGCCTGATATAAGATCAATAGCGCATGTTTCAGTCATCATTGTCAATTATAATGCCGGGGAAGCCTTGAAGGACTCGGTTGTTTCGGTATTGTCATCGCCTTGCATTGATCGGATCGTTGTAGTTGATAATGGCTCC
>CAIQJW010000039.1 GCA_903872255.1 uncultured delta proteobacterium
CCGGCAATGATCTTGCCAGAGTTTTCTGTATTATGCCGGATGATCCTGGTTCATTCATGCCATGCCAGAGGATGCTGGTCTTGTCGGCAGATGTCCTGTTGCCTGGTGGTCGTTGAGCCGTCCGCCCTTACTCGCCTGCCGGGTGTCATTGGACATCATCCCCGGCAGTTGCTCGCCCGTCCTGTCCATCCTCACGCGTTCTTCGCGGCTTCTACGGCCTTTTCCGAGGGGGGGGGCAAAGATCGAGGGTGGCCTCTGTGGTACGACGTGGCTCCTGTCAGTAGGTGCGCCAAGATTTTTTGGAGGTTAATAAGTTGCCGAGAGAGGATAGCGGCTATTGATGACGATGCTACGTTCTGACGCCGAGCGGTACAGAGGCATGGCCGTTTTTGTGGAGTCCAGTTAAAGAAGAGCGACATGACATCCCAGAAGGGCCACAAAACGGTTCGTGCTAAGAAGAGAACATCCGTTTTAATGTCGTACACCTCGGTAAAATACGGCAAGGAGCGAAACAATTTTTCCGACATGACTCCTCCATCGTCTGGAAAAGATTTATGCTAAAACACATCGACAGAGGCTAATTCAGCAACGATCTTCCCAAACCCTGTCCCTTGCACCTTTCTCTCGGTACTCAGCGGGTATTTCAGCAGACAATCTGAGCTGTGGACGGAAATGTGTTCACCTACAAAGCGTTAACTTTCAATTTAGGATTGAAGAGAGGAGTACCCGCTTGTAATCAGCGTTTTCTATATGGCAAAGCCGTTGTGCAGATTACCGCAATCGAGGTAGCGGTAGATCACCTGCTCGACATAGGATTTGGACAAAGGTCTCAAAATTGTCCTCGACGCAGCGGTAGTAATCCGAATCTTGCGGATTTCGTGGCCGATAAACGGCGGCAGGAGCGGACACGATTTCTCTCCTCTGAGAATATCATGCCGCCATGATGTAGAATTATTGTATCGTCATTCTGGCTCTGTAGCTATAAAAAACGGCTTTTTCGGGGAATTGAATAGACTGAAATGGTAAACATCGGTACTATTTCTGATAACAGGAGGAGGCATAATATGGCTGATAAATACATGGCGGCGGCGATCGAAGAGGCGGAAAAAGGGTATGCCGAGGGCGGTATTCCAATCGGGTCGGTTATCGTTTATAAGGGAGAAATAATCGGACGTGGACACAACAGGCGTGTTCAGAAAGGCAGCGCGATTCTGCACGGTGAGATGGATGCCCTCGAGAACGCGGGTCGGCGGGCGGCGCATGTCTACAGGGAGTCGGTGCTTTATACAACGCTCTCTCCATGCAGCATGTGCAGCGGAGCGATTCTGCTCTACGGAATTCCGCGCGTTGTCATCGCAGAAAACAAAACGTTCATGGGCGAGGAGGAGTTTCTGCGCTCCCGCGATGTGAAAGTCGAGGTCACGGATGATGCATATTGTTTCTCGCTGATGCAGAAGTTTATAAAAGAGAAACCTGACCTCTGGAATGAGGATATCGGGGAGAGTGATGCCTGAGCCGTTTCCGGCTCAGGTATGCCGCTATTTCAGCTTCAGCATGTTTTTTACAAGATCCTCCACAACGGACGGGTCGGTCAGGGTTGTGATATCGCCCAGGTTAGTCGTGTCTCCGACGGCGATTTTGCCGAGAATTCTGCGCATTATCTTTCCTGAACGTGTTTTAGGAAGCCCGTCGGCGAACTGTATTTTGTCGGGCGTCGCGATCGGACCTATAACCTCCCGGATGTGGCTGCGTATCTCCTGATTGAGCGCCGGATTTTTTTCGACGCCGGTTTTGAGTGTGACAAAAGCGTAGATCCCCTGACCCTTTATTTCATGAGGTATCCCGACGACCGCGGCGTCGGCTACCTTTACATGCGAAACAAGAGCGCTTTCTATTTCGGCGGTGCCGAGCCGGTGCCCTGACACATTGATCACATCGTCTATTCTGCCCATCAGCCAGAAAAAGCCGTCTTCATCGATCCGTGCACTGTCTCCGGTTGTATAGACTCCCGGAAATTTCTGGAAGTAGGTGTTTTTAAAACGCTCGTCATCGCCGTAGACTCTCCGCATCAGACCGGGCCATGGATGCTTTATAATAAGCCAGCCGCCCTCGTTCACCTGTGCCCGGGTCATATCCTCCTTGATGACGGCGGGCTCGATGCCGAAAAACGGAGCAGTTGCGCGACCGGGTTTCATAGGTGTCGCCCCGGGAATCGGGCATATTAAAATTCCGCCTGTTTCGGTCTGCCACCATGTATCGACGATCGGACAGCGCTCTTTACCGATGACAGTGTAGTACCACATCCACGCTTCGGGATTGATGGGTTCGCCGACGGTTCCGAGAAGCCGCAGCGAACTCAGGTTGCGCCCGCAGGGCCAACTGTCGCCCTCTTTCATCAGTGACCGCAGTGCAGTAGGTGACGTATAAAAGATATTAA
This sequence comes from uncultured delta proteobacterium, assembly GCA_903872255.1. Taxonomy (GTDB): domain Bacteria; phylum Desulfobacterota; class Syntrophorhabdia; order Syntrophorhabdales; family Syntrophorhabdaceae; genus Delta-02. The sequence goes on from CAIQJW010000039.1 coordinate 2,438, forward strand.
CCATGTACTTTTCTATTATTTCCCAGAAGCGGTCGGGCTTAGGATAGTTCGGAACGCCTTCGAACATCAGGCTTGTCGCGCCGTTTGCCAGCGGACCGTAGACGATATAGCTGTGACCTGTAACCCAGCCGATATCGGCGGTGCACCAGTAGGTGTCCTCATCGCGTATGTCAAATACCCACTTGAATGTCTGCATTGCATAAAGCAGATACCCCGCTGTCGTGTGAAGCACACCCTTGGGCTTGCCGGTGCTTCCGCTCGTATATAATATGAACAGCGGATCTTCCGACTCCATTTTTTCGGGAGGGCAGTCGGACGTGATATCGGGAGCCGACATTTCGTCATGCCACCAGAAGTCCCGGCCATTGTGCATTTCGGCATCAATCCCCGCGCGCCTGACAACTATGACGCTTTTAACGGACGGAGCGCTTTGAAGCGCATTGTCGGCCGTGATCTTGGCGGCAATAATTTTTCCCGCCCGGCTGTATCCGTCGGCGCAGATGAGCATCGACGATTCCGAATCGATGATCCTGTCGCGCAGAGAATCGGCGCTGAATCCGCCGAAGACGATGTTGTGGACGGCGCCGATCCGCGCACAGGCAAGCATCGCGATGGAAAGTTCCACGGTCATCGGCAGATAGATGGTGACCCTGTCTCCTTTTTTCACGCCGTGCTTTTTGAGGACGTTTGCGCATCTGCAGACTTCGCCGTACAGTTGCTGATAGGTCAGCGTCTTTGTTTCTCCGGGCTCGTCACCCTCCCAGATGAGCGCCGCCTTATTTTTGCGCCAGGTCGTCAGATGCCGGTCGATGCAGTTATAGGATACGTTCAATATCCCGCCTGTAAACCATTCATGCTTCGCTTCCATAAAATCCTGCGTCAGCACGGTGTCCCATTTTCTGAACCAGTCGAGATCGAGGGCAAGTTCGGCCCAGAACTGTTCGGGATTTTCGATGGAACGTTTATACATTTTGTTGTAATCATCAATTGATTTTATGCGTGCCCGGCTGCTGAATTCGGGAGGCGGATTGAAAACGCGTGTTTCCTCCTGCAGCGAGGTGATGGTTTTCTTTCCGGATTTGTCGACGATTTTCAGATGCAGAACGTTTTCGGAGTTTTCGCGTTTGTAATAGATGAAATCCATCATCATGCGCACGAAATAGATGCCGAGTGATATCTCCTCCGCCGTGTCGATTGTCATGTTCTCCGGCGGCCGGTCGTTTATGGTGAGTATGTTGAACTCCCTGCCGCTGTCTCTGATGATGATTGAAAGCTCCTTGTCGTTTTCATTCAGTCCCACGTCAAGCTTAATGGCGACTTCGTGTTCGGTCTCATCTTCAAATGCGTACCTGACGATATTGACGAAGATCTCCTCAATGGCAAGATTGGCGGCGTATCTGACCCGGTCGCTGAGGGTATTGGCGGCGCTTACGGCATTTACAGCCTCTGCGATTTTCGTCAGTTCAGATAAACGGTTCTTTACCGAAAGTTCAATGGGCACGGTATCCTCCTGAGTTAACCCGGTCTACGACCGGAAATTTGAAATCCCGCAAAGCCGATATTATAATTCTTTCGTGAAGCGGCTTTGGGGATAAGTCCTCTCATCTTCAAATTAACTACGCAAAAAACGTAGTTAATTTTCAGTGAGAGACTAAAGTGATTTGATTTGTTTTTTGTTTGATAAGACATTGCTTTTCCACCGTGGGAGCATATGAGGGCCGTTTGGGATTGTCAAGAAATATTTTTCATTATTTTGCGTCGAGAACTGGTGGCTGGCGATGCGATTGGAGGAGGGCGATGGATCGGTGGCCGCTGTTTTAAAAAATCAGCAATATATATTTTCGTTCGTAATCTTGCATTTTCGTCAAGGTCGCCTTTTTACCGACTTCAGGAAGCTATACGTAATATAATCTATTATTCTCATTGATCTTGATATGTTACCTTGCGTTCACAATAGCCATAAATTCCTGTATCCGTCATCCTGCTTCTTAGATAGCACCTTTGCCAGTTCAGCGCAAGG
>CAIQJW010000040.1 GCA_903872255.1 uncultured delta proteobacterium
AAACTGAAGAAGATGGAAAAAGACAAGGCCATTTCTCAGGACGACCTGAAGAAAAAACAGGAAGATGTCCAGAAAATGACCGATAAATATATAGAGATGGCAGAAAAATCTTTTTCCGAGAAAGAAAGAGAGATCCTTTCTATATAAACGGCAATTAATGAAAAAAATAGTTCCTGATAGACTGCCCACCCATGTAGCCATTATTATGGATGGAAACGGCAGGTGGGCAAAACAACAAAAGCTCAAAAGAGTCGAAGGTCACAGGGTGGGTATCGATTCCGTACGGAACATTACCGAAGCCTGCCATGAATTCGGCATCCCCTATTTGACCCTGTATGCATTTTCCAAGGAAAACTGGTCCCGTCCAAGAGAAGAGGTAAAGACGCTTATGTACCTCCTCGGCCTGTATCTCGAAAATGAATTGCCTTTCATGATGGAAAAAGGCGTGCGCCTCAACATCATCGGTGAAAAAAAGGATTTCTCGAAGACGCTGCAGGCCCAATTTGATCATGTCATGAAGGAAACGGCAGCCAATAGCAATGTTGTCCTCACCATCGCCCTGAGTTACAGCGGCCGGAGAGAGATCATCCGGGCCGTTAAGCTGATATCCGAGGACCTGAAATGCGGACGCATTAAAAGAATTGATGATCGGGCGTTTAAGAAATATCTCTATGCGCCCGACATACCCGACCCTGATCTTCTCATACGCACGAGCGGCGAGATGCGGGTTTCCAATTTCCTGCTCTGGCAAATCGCATATACAGAGATGTACGTTACCGATATCCTCTGGCCCGACTTTCGCAGAGAAGCCTTTCTCGACGCTTTACGGGAATTTGCAAAGCGTGAACGAAGGTTCGGGAATATAAAGGAATTTTAATTGGGAGAGCTGAAGAAACGGGTCATTACGGGCATATGCCTGGCACCGGTCATTGCCCTTCTCTTTTATTTCCTGCCCGCTGGCGGGCTTCTTATCCTGCTTCTCATTGCCGGGATCGTAGCGGTCCATGAAGCCGCGGCGCTGGCGGGCATCCCGCTGAAGGTCCTCGTTGCGGCACTAGTCATCGCAGGAATCCTTCCTCTCTTCATGGGCTGGTTCCGGTACTATCCGCTTTGGGTCATGGCATCGGTCGCCATTATGATATTTATCAAGATCTTTGACAGAAAGGCTTCCATTGAAAAGGTCAACCTGGAGATCATACGGCAGACCGCCGTCATTCTCTTCGGCAATGTGTTTATCCTGGCCCCGTTCTTTTACCTGTATCTGCTCAAGAGGGAGGGCACCCTCTTCCCGCTCATACTTCTGGTTTCAATATGGGCAAGCGATATATTTGCGTATTTCATCGGGAAAAAGTTCGGCAAACACCGGCTGGCTCCCCAGATAAGCCCGAAAAAAACCGTCGAAGGCCTTGCCGGGTCGGCCCTCGGGTCACTTGTCATCATTGCGGCATTTCATAAGTGGCTCGGTTTCAGTATTTTCGAGGCATTCGCTATCGGGATTGCGGCCGGCATCCTTGGCCAGGCGGGAGACCTCATGGAATCTGCCTGTAAAAGGGTTTTCAAGATAAAGGATTCTTCGGGCCTGATCCCCGGGCACGGCGGGATACTGGACCGTATCGACAGCTTTATCTTTACGGCGCCTTTCCTTTATTCCTGCATTCTATGGACACGATGACTATGAAAAAGAAGATCCTTATTCTCGGTTCAACAGGTTCGATCGGCACGTCAACGCTCGACATCATCGCTAACGACCCCGCATCGTTTGACGTAAAGGGCCTTGCCTGCGCAAGCAATGTTGATCTTCTGAATGCGCAGATAGACCGTTTCAGGCCGGCAAACGTCTGCCTCTTTGACGGCGAACGGAAGGAAGGCGTGAACCTGCAGGGTGCGCGGCTCTATACCGGTATAGAAGGTATGAAGGAAATGATCCGGAGCGACGTCGATATCGTCGTTAACGCACTGCCGGGAAGCATCGGGCTCGAGCCGACGGTAGAGGCGCTAAATTGCGGAAAAACACTTGCCCTCGCCAACAAGGAAAGCCTCGTCATGGGCGGGAGAATGATTAGGAACATCATTGCTAAAACGGGTGCAGAGCTCATCCCCGTTGACAGTGAGCATTCTGCCGTTTATCAGCTTTTAAAAGGCATAGATCACAGCGAGGTCAGGTCTATCATTATAACAGCGTCGGGCGGGCCTTTCAGGAAGCATACGAAAAAGGCGCTTGAAAACGTGGGGCTGTCCGATGCGATGAACCACCCCACGTGGAAAATGGGACGGAAGATCACCCTCGATTCGGCGACACTCATGAACAAGGGGCTCGAGATCATAGAGGCACGCTGGCTTTTTGATCTCGAACCGGAGAAGCTGAGGACGCTTGTTCATCCGGAAAGCATCGTCCACGGCATTGTAGAATTCTCGGACAATTCATTGTTTGCCTACATGGCAAGCCCCGACATGAAAATCCCGATAGCGTACGCCCTGTATGGCGAAAAACGCGCTGCATTGCCATTCTCGCCCCTTAACCTCGATTCGGTCTTGAAACTTACATTCCATCCGCCCGACCTTAAGCGCTTTCCGTCCATACGCCTCGCTTATGAAGCCCTGATGGCGGGTGACGGCGCGCTTATCGCGTTCAATATCTCGAATGAGGTCGCCGCCGAGGCATTCATCGACGGCAGGATAAAATTCACAGACATTCCCCGCATCGTTGCAGAAACATTGGCTGAGGCCCCGAAAGAACCCATCATCGACAATCTGGACAAAATTCGTGATATCATATCATGGACACGAAACGTAGCAATGACTAAAATAACTGGTACAGGACGAAGAAAATTATGATTTCCTTTTTGTATTTCCTTATTGCACTTGCATTATTGATACTTGTGCATGAACTCGGGCATTTCATCGTGGCACGGATCTTCAATATCAAGGTCCTGACATTTTCGATAGGTTTTGGGAAAAAGCTGGTCAAATACGTAAGGGGCGATACGGAATATGCTATTTCCATTGTCCCCATGGGCGGTTATGTCAAACTGCTCGGCGAATCGCCGGATGAAGATGTTCCCGAGGAAGACAAGCCCCGGTCCTTTTCCCATAAGCCGCCATACGTCAGGATACTCGTCGCAGTGGCCGGTCCGCTTTTTAACGTCCTTCTCGCCCTGATCGTGTTCTTTTTTGTCTCTATCCTCGGCTACAACGTTCCGTCGGCGCGCGTGGGAAACGTCGCGGACAACATGCCCGCAAAGGCAGCAGGCATAGAAAAAGGCGATATCATAACCAGGATCGATGACAAGCCGATCGCAGAATTTCTCGATATAGCGTCGACCCTGGAAAAGGCACAGGGTGATACGGTGAAAGTGACCGTCGACCGCAACGGCACGCCTGTGGAATTTTCTATAAAGCCGACGATCCACCAGGAAAAAGATATCTTCGGCGAACCATATACACGGAAAGTGCTCGGGATCGAGCGGTCGGACGAAGTGATCATGAAAAGGCAGTCGGTGATCAAGGCCGTCCCGCTGTCGCTTTACATGACATGGGAATACTCGCGCATAACCGTTCTCGGAGTTGTGAAGATCATTCAGGGCAGCATTTCTCCCAAGAATATAGGCGGTCCCGTATTGATCTTCCAGGAAGCGAGCAAGAGGGCCAAAAAAGGCTTCGGGGACTTTGTCCTGTTCTTTGCGCTGATCAGCATCAACCTCGGCGTCATTAATCTATTACCCATCCCGGTGCTGGATGGCGGGCACATCCTTTTCAACGCGATCGAGATAGTCATACGCAGGAGGATCCCGCAAAAGGTCCAGGAGGTCGCGCAAACGGCGGGGCTTGTCGTCCTGCTCCTCATCATGGCCTTCGCCTTCTATAATGACTTTGACCGGATATTCGACTTCGGCAAGTATTTCCATGGCAAATAGACACATACTTGCCATCGATAACTCGACGGATTTCCTCAATATCGCCCTGTCGGGCCCCGATGGGCTTGTCGATGAAAGGCACATCAAGGAATCACGGTCGGTCTCTGAAATACTGCCGGAGAAGATCGAGGAGATCCTTTCCGCCAACGGCACATCTCTTCGCGATGTATCCGAGTTGAGGGTCACGCTCGGACCGGGCTCATTCACCGGAATACGGGTCGCCCTCTCCTTTTGCAAAGGGATACGCGCAGCAACCGGTATTCCCGTACAGGGCATCCCTACCCTCGATGCCCTGGCCTTCACACTAATTGATAAACAGGAAACATGCCTCTGCCCCCTTATCGACGCCAGGAGATCTGAAGTATTCCTGGCCCTGTACCACACAACCGGTAAAATACTGTCCCGGCAGACTGGCTTCATGGCAGTAAAACCGGAAGAGATCCCTGCCATTATCAAGACCCCCTGCATCTGCTTCGGCACCGGATTGCGCATAGCCGAAGAATACCTCTCGTCCCTCGACGGCGTGACAATAATCCGTGACACCCACGACCAAATCCGTGCAGCAACCCTAGTCGATGAAAGAATAGACACAATCCTCGACAAACACCTCCCCCTAAACCCAATCTACGGCCGCCGCTCCGAGGCCGAGATAAAGTTCAACGTAATCATAGACTGAACAAAACCGCCGTCATCCCGGGTCAAGAGGCTGTGTCGCAATTCCATTTCTCACGTCATCCCGCCCTTAAGGAGACTGTGTCGCAAACATTTTCCGCCGGAAACGCGCAAAGCACCGGAATAAACCACCGTCCGTCATTCCCGCGAAAGCGGGAATCCAAGGTTCTTCCTTTTGAGCCCTTTGAAAACCTTAAAACCAGAAACAATAATAAAAACAAAACCTTGGATTCCCGCTTTCGCGGGAATGACGGTGGGTGGGGTGAATGCCCCGGAATGACGGTGGGTGGGGTGAATGCCCCGGAATGACGGTGGGTGGGAATGTCCGCATTGGCCGTTTTGCGATTTATCAACGTAGAGCATCGAGCAATCTTGATCCCGTCGTTTGTTTTCGCCGCGATTTAGTGTATAATGTTCCACCGGTTTTTACGGTGTGGTATCCGGGGTTAACCCGGGGTCAGGGATAAGGTGAAGCCCGGTCTTTTTAAACCTATAGCTGATCTGCATTCGTTCATGGAGGAAAAGTTGAAAACTATCGCCGAGATCAATGAGAAGATAAAAAAGGGCAAGGTCGTCGTTGTTACCGCTGAGGAAATGATCGATATCGTGAAGAAGAACGGGACAAAAAAGGCGGCCCAGCAGGTTGATGTCGTGACAACGGGTACGTTCGGCCCTATGTGTTCAAGCGGTATGTTTATGAACTTGGGCCATTCCAAACCCAGGATCAAGATCGGCGGAGGAAAGTGTTTTCTCAATGATGTCCCCGCATATACCGGCATAGCGGCAGTTGATATCTATATGGGTGCAACGGCAATGCCCGATGAAGATCCCCGGAATATCGTTTATCCCGGGGCTTTCAATTATGGTGGAGGCCACGTTATAGAGGACTTCGTAAACGGTAAACCGATCCGTCTCGAAGCCACCGCGTACGGCACAGACTGTTATCCGCGGAAGAAGATCGAGACATATATCAATAAAGAAACGGTCAACGAGGCATACATTTACAGCCCCAGGAACAGCTATCAGAACTACAACGTCGGGGTAAACGTGTCGAATCGCGTCATACATACGTATATGGGCGTTATCAAGCCGAACCTGGGAAGCGCAAACTATTCCAGCGCCGGCCAACTGTCGCCCCTCCTGAAAGACCCCAAGTACAGGACGATCGGGATCGGGACCCGGATATTCCTCGGCGGGGGCATCGGCTATGTGGCCTGGCAGGGAACGCAGCACAGCCCGTGCGGCGCCCGTACGCCCGAAGGATTGCCGAAGGGCGGCGCCGGCACGCTCGCCGTCATAGGGGACGCCAAGATGATGTCCGGACAATACATGAGGGGTGCAAGCTTCCTCGGGTACGGCGCGACGATGTTCGTCGGCCTCGGTATCCCAATCCCGGTTCTAGATGAAGAAATGGCGTTTTTCACTTCCCGGGCCGATGAAGACTTTTATGCCCAGGTTGTCGACTATTCCCATGATTATCCCCAGCGGATACCAGGAAGCCTCTGCGAGGTAACATATGCCCAGCTGAAATCAGGCAAGATAACTGTCAGGGACAAGGAAGTACCGACCTTTCCTATTTCAAGTTATCCAAAGGCCCGCGAGATCGCATCCGTCCTGAAAGGCTGGGTAGAAAACGGAAGCTTTCTACTCACCAACCCCGTAGAACCGTTGCCGGGAGTTGATTCAGGGATCAGCCTGAATACCCTCGATGAAAGGACGCCGGAGGAGATGCAGTAAAAGGCCGTAAATCGTAAAACGTAAATCGTAAAATTGAAACGTTGGATTCCGGAACCCGGGTGGGTATCCGTCAACCCAGAGCATAAAACAATTTTTTACGCTTTACGCTTCACGATTTACGCTTCACGCTTCACGCTTTACGCTTTACGCTTTACGATTTACGCTTTACGCTTTACGATTTACGATTTACGCTTCACGGTATTAACGATGAACAAAAAAGCCATTTCCCTAATATCCGGCGGACTTGATTCCGCTGTCGCTACAAAGATGATCATCGATCAGGGGATCGAGGTGGTCGGGCTCCATTTTACGTCCATATTTGCTAGCAAGCGGGACAAAGAGCGCGGTCACCGGGCGTTCAAGACGGCCAAAGAGCTCGGGATCGAGATCATCTCCAAAACCAAGGGCGACGAATACATCGAGATCATAAAGAATCCGCGCTACGGCTACGGAAAAAATATGAACCCCTGTATCGATTGCAGGATCTATATGTTGAACCTGACACGCGAGATGATGCCCGAGATCGGCGCGTCCTTCGTTGTGACGGGCGAGGTCCTGGGTCAAAGGCCAATGTCCCAGCGCCGCCCCATGATAGAGCTGATCGAAAAACGCAGCGAACTCACGGGGTTGATCGTAAGGCCGCTCTCGGCCAAGCTTTTTCCCCCGAGCATACCCGAACAGGAAGGGATCCTCGACCGCGAGAAACTGCTCGGCCATGCAGGCCGCGGACGGCAGGTGCAATATGAACTGGTTGAAAAATATCACCTTAAGGAATTTGACATGCCGGGCGGAGGCTGCCTTCTTACGGACCCGATCTTTTCGATGAAGCTGAAAGACCTTATGGCGACCGATCCCGCCTATACAACGAAAGATATCGAGCTCCTGTCAATGGGAAGACATTTCAGGGTCTCGCCATCCGCCAAGCTTGTCGTCGGGCGCAACGAACGCGAAAATGAACAGCTGGTATCGTTTGCCGGAGGACCCTATATTCGCATTGAACCGGTGAGCTTCAGAGGTCCGGTTGGCATATTGAAAGCCTATACGCCCGATGAAGGCACTTTGCTGATGTCGGCCCGGATACTGGCGCGGTACGGCAAGGACGTATCATCTAACCCGACGGTCGATATCCACGAAGGAACCACCCGGAGCTTTTCGTTTGAAATGTGCGAAATTGACAGCGATGCCCTGCTCATCCAACAGGAGGCCTAATGAAAGTTCTTGATAATATTTATGTTTATCCATGGACCTCGTATGAGGCCAACAATTGCAATACGGTATTTATCGACGGGCCTGTCCCGACCATTATCGACCCGGGGCACAAGGCTTTTCTCGGAAACGTCATGACCAACATGGCTCACGACGGCAAGAACATCGAGTCCGTAAAGCTTGTCATAGGCACTCATTCGCATCCCGACCATATCGAAGCTGCTGACGCATTCGATCAGCAGACAATGAGGGCGATCGGAAAGGTTGAATTTGACTTCTGCAATAACGGCGGCAGGGAACTCTACCTGATGACCGGCTGCGAGATACCCCGGAAGCCGTATTCCTTTTACCTTAATGAGGGCGATCTGGCGATAGGCGACCTGACATTCAGGGTCATATTGACTCCCGGCCATTCCCCGGGGTCACTGTGCCTTTATTGCGAGGAAATGAAGCTTCTCATATCAGGGGACACCCTTTTCTATATGGGAGTAGGCAGGACTGATCTGCCGGGCGGAAGTCTCAAACAGCTGGCAGATAGTATCAATAAGCTCGCTTCCCTTGACATCGAGTACCTGATCCCTGGCCATGGCGAGACGATCCGGGGACGGGATGTTATAGAAAAAAACTTTAAGATGGTCATAAATGAATTCTTTTAACCGGGGTCACGATTGTCATTGAACAATTCCCCCCGTGAGTATATATTGGATGTGCAGCATAGGAGGCAACATTGAGAATACCTGACGAATACATCTGTAAATTATGCGGATACTCCTTTCTGGAAGGCGAAGTACCCGAATTGTTCTGCCCGAACTGCGGCAGCAGTCAGGTAATGAGGGAACTAAGCTACGACGAATTCCTTGATGATGAAGATGCTTTCATCACCATGCTGAGGTTTGACGAATACAGGAATAAAGGGGCTTTATAGCCCCTTAAAGACCAACTCTAAAAGCAGTAATTATTTATTAGAATTAAATATTGACTTTTATTGAGTTTGGTTGTTTTATATTAGCCGAATACCGCTTGGATCCAAAACTGGACCGAGACGGAAGGAGCGAAGCAACGGAAGCCTTCTGACTTGAGTTCAGAAGGTTTTTTTGTTTAGAGGTTATGATGAGCAAAATTACGGTACCCATACTGAAGGGCATGAAAGGCGAGAAGAAGATCACCATGCTCACGGCGTATGACCATCCAACGGCAAAGATAATGGATGATGCCGGCATCGACACCATTCTTGTCGGCGATTCCGTCGGCCCTGTCGTACTGGGATATCAGAATACAATTCCCGTAACAATCGATGAAATGATACACCACACGCGGGCGGTTGCACGGGGCATCACAAATGCCCTGCTTATCATAGACATGCCCTTTATGTCGTACCAGGAAAGCGTCGAGCAGGCAAAGCGCAGCGCAGGCAGGATGTTCAAGGAAAGCGGCGCCGAAGCGGTCAAGCTTGAAGGCGGCGTTGCCATGCATGACACGATAAAGGCGATAACCGAAATAGACATCCCCGTCTGTGCCCATATCGGCCTCACACCGCAATCCATCCACCGGATGGGTGGTTACAAGGTCCAGGGCAAAGGCAAGGATGTCGATAAACTGCTCGCAGATGCGCGGGCCGTCGAAGCCGCGGGAGCGTTCATGGTAGTCCTCGAGTGCGTCCCAAGACAACTGGCCAAAGAAATAACCGGGATGCTGACCATCCCGACAATAGGGATAGGAGCCGGGCCCGACTGCGATGGGCAGGTGCTGGTCATTCACGACGTGCTGGGACTTCTTGGCGATTTCCGGCCGAAATTTGTCAAACAATACAGGAGCCTTTCCTCAGATATAGGCAATGCAGTTAAAGAATATATAAACGAGGTCACATCGGGAACTTTTCCTGATGATAGCCAATCATTTCACTGATATGAAGATAATACGAACTGTCTCCGAAATGCAGCACCACGCCGACGAACTGAGAAAAGATAAGACGATCGGCTTCGTCCCCACGATGGGATACCTCCACGAAGGCCACCTGGCCCTCGTCAAGGCCGCCAAAATACTCGCGGACGTCGTCGTCGTCAGCATCTTTGTAAATCCGATACAATTTGGCCCAAGCGAAGACCTTTCCCGCTATCCCCGCGATTTTGAGCGTGATGCGAAGCTTTTGGATGAGGAAAAGACCGACATAATATTCTATCCCGACGATGGGGAAATGTATGAAAAGGCATTCTCCACATACGTCGAAGTCAAAAAACTTGAGGACCATCTCTGCGGCAAGACAAGGGCCGGCCATTTCACCGGCGTCGCCACAGTCGTCACCAAGCTTTTCAATATCGTCAAACCCCATTATGCCGTTTTCGGCCAGAAAGATTACCAGCAACTCACAGTGATCGAACGAATGGTGAGGGATTTAAACCAGGACGTTAAGATCATCCCCCACCCGACAATCCGCGAAGCCGACGGCCTCGCCATGAGCTCCCGAAATACATATTTGAGCAGCGAAGAAAGAAGAAAGGCCCTCTTTATCAGCGCTTCCTTAAGGAAGGCCGAAGAAATGTTCAGCTCAGGCATACGTGACGCCGGGGAAATAAGAAAGGCGGTCAACACCATACTTCACACAGAAGACGGCATTGACGTCGAATACATAGATATATGTGACGCTATGACTCTCGAGGATATCTCTACATTGGAGAAGAAAGCAGTCCTTGCAATAGCGTGCCGCGTAGGTAAAACAAGACTTATAGACAACACAATTTTAACGGAGGCATTACAATGAAAAGGACCATGATGAAAGGCAAGATCCACAGAGCTACGGTCACCGACAGTAACCTTGACTACGAAGGAAGCATAACCATAGACTCGCATCTCATGGACAACGCGAACATCATCCCTTACGAACAGGTAGACATCTACAACGTCACCTCCGGTGACCGCTTCACAACCTATGCGATAAGAGGCGACAAAAACTCAGGCGTAATCTGCATAAACGGCGCCGCAGCCCATAAAGCCAGAAAAGGCGACATCATCATTATCGCCACGTATGCCACTTTTGATGAGAAGGAACTGGAAAAATTCAAGCCAGCCAAGGTCTACGTGGACGGGGGGAACAGGATAAAGACTCAGCTGCTGCAGGCAGTGAATTAGAAGCCGTAAATCGTAAAACGTAAATCGTAAGGTGTAAAAAGCCTGGATACTAAATTAAAAGGAGTAAGGCTAAAAAATGCTTTATTCCTTTTTATTTATTTTAAACATTATCTCTGAACTCTTTACTCTTCACGATTTACGATTTACGACATTCCCTTTATTTACTGATTTTAAGGATTTAATGAGACCGGTCAACATTCTGTCAATATCGCCCATGATTGTCGAAATACCACTGATTAGTCCGTCGTTTATGTATTTTAGATTCTTCGATATTTCCAAATGAGTATGCAGTTCACTCAGGGATCCTTGGGCAATATGGAGAAATTGAACGAATTCCTTTTTTGTCTGCCTGGCCGCTCCTTCAGCAATATTAGCCGGTATCGAAACGGCCGATCTTCGAATCTGGCTTGTAATACCATACTCTTCGTATTTTGGAAAATTTCGCACCAGACGATAAATTTCTTCAACCAGTCTTATCGATTTTCGCCAGACATCCAAATTCTTGTGAGGTTTACTTAACAGCATATAAAACATATTACTTTTAAAACTAAATTCTGGTTCCTTTTTTTCTAACCCTTCACGCTTCACGCTTCACGATTTACGATTTACGATTTACGAACGTAGACGT
>CAIQJW010000041.1 GCA_903872255.1 uncultured delta proteobacterium
AAGGAAAGACTCCGGCACCGGCCGATGAAGGCATACGTTTGTGGCAAAGATCGATATGATCAATACCGGCGTGACCTCTAAAAAGAGGTAGCCAAAGCGGCTGACGCCGCGTTCTAACCCGTATATCTTATGGCCATTATGGTTATGTCATCGGACTGGTCCGCCCCTGATGCGAACCCGTGTATCTTCGAAAGGGTGATAGTTACCGTCTGATCGGCGGACATGCCCATCGTTTCTTTCAGCGCATCGGCAAGCCTTTCGTTGGTAAAAAAATTGCCCTCTTTGTCCATGGCTTCCGTAACACCATCCGTGTAATGAAAGATCACGTCGCCTGCCCCCAAAGAGACCTCCGTCGTTCTATACAACTCGTCCTCCATGGCGGCAAGCACAAGGCCTCCATTTCCGGAAAGCTCTTCAATGCGACGATCCTTGCGGACGATAAAAGGAGGGTTGTGCCCCGCATTGGCATATTCTACGCTGCCGGTCCGGATATTCAGGGTTCCGCAGAAAACTGTGACAAACATGCCCGTTGCGTTCTCACGAGACAACGCGTTATTTACGTTTTCCAATATTTTGCCTGTGTTAATACCCTGCATCGCGGTGGTCCTCAGCAGTGTTATGGTGACGGCCATAAAGAGCGACGCCGGAACACCCTTCCCGGAAACATCGCCAATGGCAAAGAACAGGCGGTCATCATCAATGAAGAAGAAATCGTAAAAATCGCCGCCCACCTCTTTGGCCGGTTCGAGTACTGCACCGATATCGAACTCTTTCCGATCGGGGAATGGAGGGAATATTCTCGGTACAATACCCATCTGAATTTCCCGTGCCACCTTGAGTTCACCTTCTATCATTTGCTTTTCAGCTTCTACCGAGCGTTCTCTGATCAGATTGCTGATAATGAAGGCATATATTCCCATGCCCGCGCCATTCGCAACTACCATGGGGATAATAATCTTTTTTACCGCAGCGAGAGCCTCGTCAAAGGGACGGCTCATAAGTAAGGTAAGCCCCATATGAAAAAGCTCAACCCCGACCATGAAGACCACTCGGCCGCGCATGCCGGTGAGTTTGCCTTTCCTTAGCGAATACACAAGCCCTCCCGCAAGACCGGCGACCACAGTCGATATAGAGCAGGGTTCACAGGTAAGCCCACCCTGAAAGTAGCGGTGTATGCCTCCTATGAGTCCGGCGCATGTTCCTACCAGGGGCCCAGCGATGAGGCCCGCTATGGCCGGACCAAGATCCCGTATATTCGCAATTGCGCCCGCGACCTTAAATCCGCTCAGTGTCCCATAGATGGAAAATGCACCGAAAATAAGGATAAGGTAGAACCGGTTGATGTTGGAGATCTTGCCGGTCATTACATCCGAATAGAACCTGCTTCGAGTCACCATATAGGCAACGACGATTATCACTGCCACACTATTGATAAGGGCTACAAATATCTCCGATTGCATACAGTCTCCCTGCCCATTCATTATCATCCAATGTAGTTTCAACCGCAAGACGGAAATGTTTGATTATGCCATCAATGGTTACTGGTACCATTAAAATACAAATACTCGCTTGCAGAAAGAAGGCGAGAAGCCAACGGGCACGGCAGACAGGTCAGGTAAGAGTGTTTACAGGGAAAGAAGGGGAGGGAACGGGCCGGGAGAAGGGGAGAAAGGTTGACCCGATAATTAACCGGAATCAGGCGGGTTACTTGAGTGACATAAGGTGCGACCGGAGATTGGCCTTCTTGTTGTTCAGGTTGAGCTTTTTTCTGATATTGTCCCTGTGCGAGCATACGGCGCTCTGGGCCACGCCCATGATCTCCGCTATTTCCTTGGTTGTTTTCCCTTCCTTTATGAGGGAGGCAACCTCTATCTCCCTGGGAGTGAAGTTCATCTGCTGTATGCTGTTCAAAAAGGGCGACACGATCTCATTGAGGTTGGACATAGCGATGTCGAGATAGGTCCTACACGGGGAATCGAGGCTGCTCTTAGATATCTTCTGCATATAGGGCAAAACCATCTGTCTCACGTTCGCCACGAACTTTCCTTCCAGTTCCCTCCTGTCTTCTTCCCTTTGATTCAACAGCACCCTGAGAGCTGCGTTGATGTCCTCGAGGTTCTTTGACTTGGTTGTCAGGTCCTGCTCGCGTTCAATTATTGCATCGATGAACTGCTTCCTTTCGGTAATGTCGTGGCAACTTCCCCGGTAGCCGAGGAGCCTGCCGTTTTTATCGAAACAAGGTGTCCCGTTAGCCTCGACAAAGATCAACCGGCCATCCTTGTGGATGTGCACGGTTTCAAAGGACTTGAAGGATCCTTTTTGAGAGAAGACCCTCCCGATAAGCGGCATCGCCCTTGCCGCCCCCTCGGGGGGCATGATATCGGCGGGGCTCCTGCCGACAAGTTCCTCCGGTCTGTATCCAAGCACATCGTGTATTCTGGAGCTGATGTATGTGAGAACGAAATTTGCGTCCGTTTCCCATACCCACTCTACCATTGATTCTACGAGTGAAAGGTATTGCAATTCTTTCGCCTTTCTTATCGCGACCTCCTCCTCCATCTCGGCGGTACGTATCGCCACGAGCTGCTCAAGCTGGTCACGGTGCACTTTCAGTTCTTCCTCCATCTTCCTGCGGCCGGTGATGTCGCGATCGGTACCCCGATACCCTTTTAAATTTCCGGCAGCATCGTAGAAAGGAAGGCCATTTGTTTCCAGGACAACCGGATGTCCGTCTTTATGGATGTTGATATTTTGCAATGCGACAATTGGTTTTCCTTCCTTAATCAGTATGCCGACTATTCCCGGCAGGCCCTTTGCATCCTCCGGAGACATTAGATCATACGCTCTTTTGCCGAGGATCTCTTCCCGGTCGTACCCTAGTATATGTTTTATCTGCGGGCTGACGTAGGTATACCGTCCCTGGCGGTCCACCTCCCAGACCCAGTCGTACAACGTCTCGACTAATCCCTGAAATTGCTGGTGGCTCTCCCTAAGTGCCTCCTCAGCCTTTTTGCCTACGGTAATATCCCTGGAGATCTCGAGCACTGTAACGGGTTGGTTGTCTTTGTCTCTTGAAGCCACATTTGACGTGCAGTGGAAGTAAATTGTATTGCCTTCCTTATCGACAACTTCCGTGTCGTGTTCGTATGTCTTCCCATCCTTAAACGTTTTGAGGACAAGACAGGGATAGGGTTCGCACGGCTCACTTCGTCCATGGTAGGCTTCATAACATTTTCTGCCAATGATATCTTTTCCGAATGCTCCCGTGGCGATCGCATTGGCCCAGACAATGTTGAGCTCACTATCGAGCACGCTGATATGGTCGGGGATCGCTGCCAGTATTGCATTGAGTTTGCCCTCGCTTTTCTTCAGGGCTTCTTCCGACTGCTTGTTATCGTGATCTGTTCCCGATTGTTCCAGGTTCCCCCCATTTCATTACTGTACGTGCAGTACAATGCCATGCTAACACGAAAAAATAAAGAACTGGATAACTATTTATTGCGGGTATAATATGGGTTTATTTACCATAGTATACCAGACTGGATTGCCGGCCTTGAATACAAGCTCAGGTGCATTACGGGTGAGTAACGGTTTATTTTGCATCAGGGAAATACCGGTTCAAAATCTTAGAATGTCCCGTTCGCGTCAGAAATGAAAGCCGCGGCGCAATATTATTGCACATGGTTGCCGCGGGACATAAATTGCAGTATGCTGTGTGAAATTTGTCCAGGGGCCAAGGTGTGAACGAGAAAGATTACTATGAAACACTTGAAATAAACAGTGAGGCTTCGGCCAAAATAATAAAGGATGCCTATAGGAGGCTCGCTTTTCAGTACCACCCGGACAGGAATTCCGGGGATGCCGCTGCGGTTGAACGCATGAAAGGTATAAATGAGGCGTACGCCGTTCTGTCCGACCCGGTAAAAAGGGAACAGTATGACAATTTAAGGCATGCCTACGGCAACTCTGCGTATGACAGGTTCCGGCAAGACCACTCGGAAAATGATATCTTCAGGGATTCGGATATTAACCAGATCTTTGAAGAATTCTCACGATCATTCGGCTTCAGGAATTTCGAAGATATATTCAGAGAAGCCTACGGTCCCGGATACCGGACCTTTCAGTTCAAGCAGGGGAACGTCTTTGGCCGGGGTTTCGTCTTTACCGGTCGCATGAAGCAGGATGCTTTTTCTCCGGACGCCCGGCGCGGGGTATTTTCGGGCCTCGTGGGAAAGCTGGCAGGATATGCACTGAAAAAGATTGCCGGTATCGGCACCCAACAGGACATCGACCGTTACGACGTGCTGAAGTTAACACCCGAACAAGCAAGACAAGGCGGCAAGATCCCTTATACGGACAAAAAGGATTCGCGCAGCATCCTGATCTCGGTCCCCCCCGGCATAACCCACGGAAAGGTCATCCGTTTGCGGGGATTAGGGCCCGGCGCTCTCTATTTGAAAGCCGAGATCACAAAACCATTGCTCCAGAAGATCGCGGAACTTCTTAAAGCGAGATAACAGGCGGCCCATTGCAGCCCCTCGTATCTATCATGTGATCATATCGGGCCTACCGACAACGTCTTGCCCCATATGCACGGCATATCAATTGGATTTTACTCTCCCAATATCGTATAAATATCTTAGGAAAGCTTTTTAACATAAATTGACAATACTGCACTTTTTATTGCCTGGTATGGAAACATAGACGAAATGATCCCGCTGGCGAATGACGGTAAAGACGACACCGGAAAATAACGGAATTCGGCATGATTCGTAAATTTCACAGGAGGAATGACATATGATCTATTCTCAGGAAGTTCAAAATATGTGCCCGGTAACAAAAGGAGCGAATCACGGTCCGGCGGCCATCCCTCAGGAAGGCAAATGGACACAGGTAAAAGAGATAAAAGACATCAATGCCTTTACCCATGGCATAGGCTGGTGTGCCCCGCAGCAGGGGGCATGCAAGCTGACCCTTAATGTAAAGGAAGGCATAATTGAGGAGGCTCTGGTCGAAGCTATCGGATGTTCAGGTATGACCCATTCAGCGGCCATGTCCGCGGAGATACTCCCGGGGAAAACGATACTCGAGGCGTTAAATACCGACCTCGTATGTGATGCCATCAACACGGCGATGAGGGAACTGTTCCTCCAGATCGTCTACGGCAGAAGCCAGTCTGCATTTTCTGAGGGCGGGTTAGCGATCGGGGCCGGACTCGAAGACTTAGGTAAGGGGCTGCGCAGCCAGGTGGCCACAATGTACGGCACACGGGCGAAGGGTGCCCGATACCTCGAGATGGCGGAAGGGTATATCACGAGAATAGCCCTTGACGGCAATAATGAGATCATCGGCTACGAATTTGTGAGCCTTGGCCGGATGATGGAGATGATCGCCAAGGGCATGGACGCGAACGAGGCCTTGAAAAAGGCATCCGGTAAATACGGGCGCGTTGACGAAGCAGCAAGGCTCATCGATCCGAGACACGAATAAGGAGGCGGGACATGGCACTATTTGAAAATTACGAAAGAAGGATCGGGCAGATAAACGAGACATTGAAAAAATACGGGATCTCTTCGATAGAGGAAGCGAAACAGATATGCGACGCAAAGGGAATAGACCCGTACACGATAGCAAAAGAAACACAGCCTATTTGCTTTGAAAACGCCGGCTGGGCCTATGTGGTCGGGGCAGCCATCGCTATTAAGAAAGGGTGTGCAAAGGCAGCCGAGGCAGCCGAGGCCATCGGTGAAGGATTGCAGGCATTCTGCCTGCCCGGTTCGGTCGCAGACGACAGAAAGGTCGGTCTCGGGCACGGGAACCTTGCCGCCATGCTTCTCAGTGAAAATACGAAGTGCTTTGCCTTCCTGGCGGGCCACGAGTCTTTTGCTGCTGCGGAGGGGGCCATTGGAATAGCGAAATCCGCGAACAAGGTCAGAAAAGAACCCTTGAAGGTCATACTGAACGGACTGGGCAAGGATGCCGCGCAGATCATTTCGCGGATCAACGGCTTTACGTATGTCAGAACCCGCTTCGATTACCTGTCCGGAAAGCTTGAGATCGTCGAAGAGAGGCAATATTCAAAAGACGCCCGGGGCACCGTGAGGTGCTACGGTTCCGACGACGTCCGGGAAGGCGTTTCCATCATGCACTATGAAAAGGTCGATGTCTCGATCACGGGTAATTCGACAAATCCGACACGGTTCCAACACCCCGTTGCCGGCACATATAAAAAGGAGTGCATCGAAGCAGGCAGAAAATATTTTTCGGTCGCATCGGGCGGGGGTACCGGAAGAACATTGCATCCCGACAACATGGCGGCCGGGCCGGCGTCCTATGGTATGACGGACACGATGGGCCGAATGCATTCGGACGCCCAGTTTGCCGGCTCGTCATCAGTCCCCGCTCATGTGGAGATGATGGGGTTCCTCGGCATGGGGAACAATCCCATGGTTGGCGCGACGGTAGCAGTAGCCGTGGCCCTCGAGCAGGCATCGCGCTAAATGTGTCCGCCGGAAAAGTTTTTTGCATTTGGCGCCGTAGCGCCCGGCGCGAATCGGCGGTAAGCGTCAAGATTAACGACACTGGATTGTCAACAATTGGGAGCCTGGATAAGCATATCCGGGCTCTAGTTTTTCTAACACCCCGAAAACATTGGATCTCATAACCGGCATGAATTTTGCTTTCAGTGTATAACAAATACCTGGAGGAAAAATGGGCCGGAAAGTTTCAGCAGAAACGTCTTTGGCAATGATACATGAAAGAGCCCTTTTCGCTTCATTTTATCTCGAGAGCGAAAGAAAACACAGGAGCATCGGGGGGACGTATGAACCCTCGGAAGGACAAGGCACGGGAAATGCCTGTGAATTCAGGGATTTTTGCAACCAACTCTACTACGTCGACGGGAAATGCAGGTGCACGACGGCCTGGAAAAGATCGTCAGGCCTTGCCCTGCCTGTATCGGTCTAAAGATGTAATACACATATTTACAACAGTACCATTTTATGTTTTAATATAAGCTTGTCACAAATGGAGGGACGATGAAAACAGGAAATATTTCGCAAGGCGGCAACCTTTTGAGACAGGCAAAGGTTGTACATGAGGAAAAGGCACCAGGCAAAAAAGAGCCGAATAAGCCGGTGGAAGAAAAAGTGGACCTTTCAACGCGGACGTCCTCCTCATTGCCCCATGTGCCTCAGACATACAAGGAAGTGATCGAACTGCTCTACGGCACAGACTTCAGCGTGCTCAAAAACATTGAGTGGATATCGCAGGAAGGCCGATCAAGCCTGCAGGACCTCTTGTAGCCTTAAGCACCGTTTTTAAGGATCTAAGTATTTACTCGGCGGCCGGTGCCGCTTTGATGCCAGGCTTCTTCTGTTTCCCGACTGGTTTGGTCGATGCCTTGGCGTTGTCTTTTCCCAGCCAGGACACGTAGTATTCTTCAATGGTAATGACCCCGTCGCCATCAATATCCATCATTTTCGCCATTTCCTTCATCTTGTCCATGTATTCTTCCCGGGACAGCTTGCCGTCCTTATTGCCGTCGAGGTCGACGAAACGGCCCGACCAGAACAGGACGCACTCGTCCTTGCCTAATTTCCCGTCTTTATTGGCGTCCATGAGTTTGGCCCGGGATTTTTTCTTCCCCATCTTTACCGGTTTCTTTACCTTCCCGGCGTCCTTGTCTGTCCCGCACCAGTAAATTGCCCATTCTTCGACCGAAACAGAACCGTCTTTATTGTTATCTGCATCGTCAAAATTCTTCTGCCGGGCAGCCCGATATTCATCGACGGTCAATTTTTTGTCTTTATCGGCATCTTCATTCTTATACCTATCACCAATCGCCTTTTGCAGTTCGGTCGAAGTAACCAATCCATCCTTGTCGGAATCAGCCTTATCATGAAAGGATTGAGCAAATGCCGATACGATAGGGACAACCAGAGCAAGTGTGATGATAAAAAGACCCAGTGATTTTTTCATATTTCTCCTCTTAATGCTTTGGTAATAATCTTCTTTTGGAAGGTAGCCCGATATTGATCTAAAAATACCGGCGATGCTAATATGACAAATATATCAAAGGTCAAACAACATGTCAAAATCAAATATTCGCGGCCCGGCTCAAGTAATTCGGGCCTTGCGTCAAGCAAATTAACTTGAAATCCTTCAACCGGCGAGGTAATGAATAGATGCTTGATAACCCCATTCAAAGGCCCTGTATGAACGACGTTCGAATACATCAGATCTATAGAAGGATAGCGCGGTACCTCGCCCATCCGGATGAGGCGTTCCTGGTCGCATCGATCGAAGAGCAAAAACTCCATGTATGTACGGCAGGCCGGGTCTTGCGCAGCTTTGCCGCATCGTCCTCGCGCCTTGGGGTCGGGATCAGGGGGGCTTCACTGAAAACCCCGCCCGGGATCCATCGGATATGTGAAAAGATCGGCGCCGGCGCCCCTATCGGCCGCATCTTCAGGGACCGCGAAGACACCGGGATTGACTGGGACCATGCATCAGACGAAGATAACATCATACTGACCCGCATCCTCCGCCTCGAAGGACTCGAGCCGGGTATCAATAAAGGCACGGGAACCGATACATACGAACGGTATGTCTACATACACGGAACAAATCGTGAAAAAGACGTAGGCACGCCATTTTCACATGGGTGCATCTGCCTCGGCAATACCGACATCATCGCGTTGTTCGATAGTGTCCGGGAGGGGACGATCCTCTACATAGACCCTCCGGCAATCACAATAAATGGAATGCCGGCCCGGAATTTGCATTTTACCGGCATCTTTGGGACGGGAATGAGCGCACTTGCCCAGTATTTGAGGTTCTGCGGCATAGAGGTCTCAGGTTCCGACCGCCTTCTGGGAAGCCCTGATACAAGGGAGATGAGGGAAACGCTAGAAACGCTTGGCTGCGTCATAACAAGCCAGGACGGTACCGGCGTGACCCGGGATACGGGCGCACTGTGCGTATCGACGGCGATCGAAGAATCCAATCCGGATATTGCTGCGGCGCGCGCGCACGGCATCCCGATCGTTCATCGTTCGGACCTTCTCGCGAGCATAATAGCATCCAAAAGAACGATCGCTGTCGCCGGGACCAGCGGCAAATCAACCGTTACCGCCATGATATTCGAATTTCTCGATGCGTGCGGCAAATCACCGTCGCTCATCAGCGGAGCGCCCCTGGTACGGCTCGAAAAAACCGGGCTTATCGGAAATGCCTTTTCAGGCGGCTCCGACCTCCTGGTGGTGGAGGCGGACGAGAGCGACGGGACCCTGGCGAAGTATTCACCGGATATGTCCGTCATCCTCAATGTCTCAAAGGACCACAAGACGATAGAGGAGATCACGGGACTTTTCACCGGTCTTATTTCGCGTTCATCATGGACGGCAACGAACCACGACGATCCCATACTTGCCTCCCTTCCGGCGACCGTGCGTTTCGGCAGGGATAGACAAGCGGCATGGCACCCCGAGAAGGAAGAACTCCGTCAAACGTCTGTCGGGCTGATACGCCGCGGGATAGAATATTGCCTGCCGCTCCCGGGAGAACATAACCTTGAAAACTTAAGGGCAGCTCTTTGCGTCTGCGAACACCTCGGATGCGACGAAGAACTGCTTGCCCGCGCCGTACAGGGCTTTGCCGGAGTGGCCAGACGATTTACGATATTTGAAACCGAAAGCGCGATCACCGTGATCGACGATTTTGCCCATAACCCGGCGAAGATCGCCGCTGCGATAAACGCCGCCCGCGGCATTTCAGACACGATCATAGCCGCCTATCAGCCGCATGGTTTTGGCCCGACACGATTTCTCAAAGACGAATATATCGCGTCATTTCAAAAAATATTCCGCTCCGGAGACGAACTCTATCTCCTGCCGATCTATTACGCAGGCGGAACGGCACAGAAGGATATCTCGTCCCGGGATATCATCGACGGCCTGGGAAAGGTTCCGTTTAACGCCGCGGCCGTCAAAGACCGGGATGAGCTCCTGGAAAGGATAGGATCGAGCGGCCGGCCGGGAGACTGCGTCATCGTCATGGGAGCACGCGACCCGTCCCTACCCGCCCTCGTCAATAAAATAGTCGACCTCTTCGGGGGGGAAATCGTAAGGCGTAAGGTGTCAAAAAAATAACTCCTTACGCCTTACGGTTTACGCCTTACGGTTTTTATTGGCTGTACTCTTTCAGAAAGTCGGCCATCCGCTCGGCTACGGACCGTATCTCTTCGACGGTAGGCAGGAAGACGACACGGAAATGGTCGGGGTGGGGCCAGTTGAACCCTGTGCCCTGTACCATCAGGACTTTTTTCTCCGTCAAAAAATCGAGGAGGAACCTTTGGTCATCGTGAATATTGTATTTCTTCATATCGACCTTCGGGAAAAGGTAAAGCGTACCCATCGGTTTCACGCATGTGATCCCGGGTATTGAACGGAAACCCTCGTAGGCAGCATTTCTCTGTTCGTACAGCCGCCCGCCGGGGTTGATCATCTGCCTTAAGCTCTGGTATCCCCCGAGCGCTGTCTGGATGGCAAGCTGACCGGGCATATTTCCGCAAAGCCTCATATTGGATAACGTATCAAGGCCTTCTTCGATATAATCCTTTGCATGTCCCTTTTTCCCGCTCACGATCATCCAACCCGCGCGCATGCCGGGGATGCGATGCGACTTTGAAAGCCCGTTGAATGTCACGCAGAAAAGGTCGTTGGTAAGCGAAGCGAACGGGTAATGTTTTGCATTATCATAGAGGATCTGGTCATAGATCTCATCGGTAAATACAATGAGGTCGTGCG
>CAIQJW010000042.1 GCA_903872255.1 uncultured delta proteobacterium
AATGTGTTTTTGTCAACAACGGTGTGTTAAGAAAGAACGAGGCGGAAGAGGTTATATCCGCATACAGGGACGTTCTCCACCTGAACCTGAAATATATCGATGCCGAGGATAGGTTTCTCAAAGCCTTAAAAGGGGTAAAAGACCCCGAACGTAAGAGGAAGATCATCGGAAGGCTGTTTATAAAGATATTCGAGGAGGAAGCGGAAAAGAACGGTTCCGCCGGGTTCCTCGCACAGGGAACGCTCTATCCCGACGTCATCGAAAGCGTATCCGCAAAGGGACCGTCTGCAACGATCAAGAGCCATCATAACGTGGGCGGACTGCCAAAAAGAATGAAAATGAAACTGATAGAGCCTCTCCGGGAACTTTTCAAGGACGAGGTACGGGTTGTCGGACGGGAGCTCGGTGTTCCCGAAAACATTGTCAGCAGGCAGCCTTTCCCCGGTCCGGGCCTCGCCATCAGGATAATCGGCGACGTGACTAGAGAGCGCCTAGAGATCTTGAAGGAAGCTGACAGCATAGTCCGCCAGGAAGTGGAGCATAACCCTCAGTTCAAACACATCTGGCAGTCATTCGCCATACTTATTCCGGTAAAGACCGTCGGGGTAATGGGTGACGAAAGGACATACGCAAACGTTATCGCACTTAGGGTCGTCGAAAGCGAAGACGCGATGACGGCGGATTGGGCCCGGCTTCCCTATGCGACGCTTGATACGACAGCACGAAGAATAATCAACGAGGTCCCCGGCGTGAACAGGGTGGTTTACGATATATCTTCCAAACCTCCCAGCACGATCGAGTGGGAGTGATAGCCAATGCCTGATTTTGTTCATCTGCATCTGCACACCCAGTACAGCCTTCTAGACGGGGCCATCCGGTTCGACCGGCTCTTTAAGGCTGTGAACGAATACCGGATGCCTGCCTGCGCCATAACGGACCATGGGAATATGTTCGGCGCGGCCCAGTTCTACCTCGAAGCGAACCAGGAGAACATAAAACCGATCATCGGATGCGAAGCATATATCGCGCCCCGTTCACGTTTAGAACAGAAGAGGGTGAAAGGCGAGGATAACGCCTACCATATAGTTCTCCTCGCCATGAACAATACGGGATACCATAACCTCTTAAAGCTCGTAAGCCTCGCCCACCTTGAAGGGTTCTATTATCACCCCCGGATCGACCGCGAGATCTTGACGCAGTATAACGAAGGGCTCATCTGCCTTACCGCGTGCATCAAGGGCGAGATACCGAATTCGATCCTGAAGGGCGATGACGCGCGTGTCCGCAAAAATATCGACTATTACCTCGGGCTTTTCGGAGACCGGCTGTTTTTCGAGCTTCAGGACAACGGGCTTGAAGAACAAAAGATCGTAAACGAACGGCTCATTGAACTTTCTTCCTACTATAACGTCCCTATCGTGGCAACGAACGACTGCCACTATCTCCGCCGCGAGGAGCACAGGGCGCATGAGCTACTCCTTTGCATACAGACGGGGAAAACCATCAACGACAAGGACCGTCTGAGCTTTTCGACCGACCAGTTCTATTTCAAGTCGCCGGATGAGATGGCGCTCGCATTTTCACGGTACCCGCAAGCCCTGGCGAATACGATGCGCGTCGCAGAGATGTGCAATGTCACGATCGACACCGGGACATACCATTTTCCAGATTTCCACCCGCCCGGCGACATGGAGATCAACCAGTACTTCGAGGAGCTATCCCGGGAAGGGTTTAACAAAAGAATGCCCGAGATCAAGGCGCGGTACGACTCGTTCGACGAAGACCTCCGGAAAAAGTACGAGATCAGGTTCGATTATGAATTGGGGGTTATCAAGAAGACCGGTTTCTCCGGTTATTTCCTCATCGTGGCGGACTTTATCAATTATGCCAAGACGAACGGCATCCCCGTCGGACCGGGCAGAGGTTCGGCCGCCGGGAGCCTGATAGCATATTGCCTGGGGATCACCGATATAGAGCCGATCAAATACGACCTTATCTTCGAGAGGTTCTTGAACCCCGAACGTATCAGCATGCCCGATATTGATGTGGACTTTTGCCGGAAAAGACGTGATGAGGTCATCCGGTATGTCACGGAAAAATACGGAAAGGACAACGTGGCCCAGATCACGACATTCGGTACAATGAAATCCAAGGCTGCCGTGCGTGATATCGGGCGCGCCCTCGGCATGCCGTATGCCGAAGTCGATAAGATCGCCAAGCTTATAACATCGGACGATCGGGGAATTGAAAGGGCCATCAGCGAGGAGCCGCAGATACGCGACCTCTATGCAACTGACGATCGCGTGCGGGAACTCCTCGACAATGCATCCGTCGTGGAAGGGCTCGCCCGCCATGCATCGACCCATGCCGCCGGTATTGTTATCGGGAACAAGAACCTTTCCGAATATCTCCCGCTGTACAAAGGCAAGCACGATGAAACCGTGACGCAATACGATATGAAGATGATCGAGAAGATCGGCCTTATCAAGATCGATTTTCTCGGCCTTGAGACCCTGACCCTTATGGATGCTGTCGTAAAACTTCTGAAGATAGAAGGGGTCGACATCGACCTGATGCAACTGCCGCTCGACGATAAGAAAACATTTGACCTGTTATCATCAGGCAATACGTCCGGGGTATTCCAGCTTGAAAGCCGCGGGATGCGCGATCTCCTGACGAAGCTCAAGCCCTCCCAGTTTGACGATATCATGCCCCTTATTGCGCTCTACCGGCCGGGACCCTTAAAAAGCGGCATGGTCGACGAATTTATCAAGCGCCGGAACGATCCGTCACTTGTGACATATGAAACACCGAAGCTCGAGGAGATCCTCCACGATACGTACGGGGTCATAATATACCAGGAACAGATCATGAAGATCGCTTCCGTGCTCGCGGGGTTCTCGATGAAGGACGCCGATGCCCTGCGCAAGGCGATGAGCAAGAAGATCCCCGAACAACTTGAAAAATACAAAGAGCAATTCGTCGACGGTTCGGTCGCGAACAGCGTACCGAAGGAAGTGGCCGAGAAGATCTACGACGTCATACAGCGTTTCGGCGAGTACGGCTTTAACAAGTCCCACAGCACGGCCTACGGATATATCGCGTATCAAACGGCGTATCTCAAGGCCCATTATCCGATACATTATTTCGCCGCCATGCTGACGACCGAGGTTGGCGACACGGACAAACTCGTCAAATACATAGGCGAATGCCGGGAATCAGGCATCGAGATCCTGCCCCCCGATATCAATATGAGCTTAAGTGATTTCACTATTGTTGGCACGAAGATCCGGTATGGCCTATCCGGGATCCGGAATGTCGGCGAAGCGGCGATAGACAGTATAATCCAGGCCCGGCAGGAAACAGACGGATTCAAATCCTTCATACATTTCTGCAGCGTCATCGATTCGCGAAAAGTGAACAAAAAGGTCATTGAAAGCCTTGCCTATGCCGGATGCTTTGACGATCTTGGCCTTAAAAGATCGCAGATCCTCTATCTTGCGCAGGAAATGCTTGATAAGCTTACAAAACGCGACACCAAGAACGATATCAGGCAGGGAAGTATCTTTGGGGAAAGTACTGTCGAGGAAACCACGGTATCCTTTGATATCCCCGTCATGGATGAACTCGCCCACGACGAGATATTGAATGGCGAAAAAGAAGCCCTCGGTTTTTATTTCAGCAAGCACCCCTTGAAGCCCTTCGAGAACCTGATCGCAGAACTTACCCCGTATGACAGTCAGAGCCTGAAGGAAGCCGATAACCTGGAAGATGTGGATATTGCCGGGATCGTGAGCACTTTGC
Organism: uncultured delta proteobacterium; assembly: GCA_903872255.1. Classification (GTDB taxonomy): domain Bacteria; phylum Desulfobacterota; class Syntrophorhabdia; order Syntrophorhabdales; family Syntrophorhabdaceae; genus Delta-02. The sequence continues at coordinate 3,805 of CAIQJW010000042.1, forward strand.
GCGAGATAACGACAAGGCGCGGCGACAGAATGGCATACGTAAACCTCGAGGACACGAAAGGGATCATGGAGGTCATATTTTTCCCGGACCTGTACGGAAAGCATTACTCCATGATCCAGAGCGGCAAGCCGCTCATGGTCACCGGCTCGCTCGAAAAAACCGACGAAAGCCCGGCAAAGATCAAGGCAAAAGCGGTAGCGCTTCTCGAATCGCTCACCGGGGAATTATTGAAAACAGTTAAGATCACGATCCACTGTGAGGTCGTCAGAAAAGATGAACTTAGGGTGTTGAAGGACATCCTTGTAAGCACGCGGGGCAGATCTGCCGTACTTCTCGAATTCCGCCTCAATGGCGAAAAGCAATCGGTACCGGTCAGGAACATTAGGATTGACCCTAAGAAAAAAGATGTTATATTGAAGCACTTTAAAAAAGGCATAGACGTAGAGGTCATCGATGAGATACTACCTTGATTTCGAAAAGAAACTTGAACCGCTTGAAAGACGGGTCTTTGAAATAGAACGTTTCTATGATGAAAAAGATCCTTACTACGCGAAAGAACTGGCCACACTGCGGAAAAAGATAGCAAAGCTCGAAAAAGAGACATATTCCGAACTTTCCAACTGGCAGCGTTCACAGCTGTCGCGGCATCTCAACAGGCCGCATACGCTCGATTATGTCAACAACCTTTTTACGGATTTCGTGGAGCTCCACGGCGACCGGAAATTCAAGGACGACTCGGCTTTAATAGCCGGCTTCGCCCGGTTTGAAGGGATAAATGTCGCCGTGGTCGGTCATCAGAAAGGCAAAGACGTCCGCGAAATGGCCCACAGGAATTTTGGCATGGCGCATCCCGATGGTTATCGCAAAGCCAATCGCGTGATGGACATGGCCGCTCGCTGGGGGAAACCGGTCATTACTTTTATCGATACACCCGGCGCCTTTCCGGGCGTAGGAGCCGAAGAGCGCGGTCAGGCTGAAGCTATCGCATCGAGCATCTATTTCATGTTCTCTCTCGGCGTTCCCACGATCTCCGTGGTCATCGGCGAAGGGGGGAGCGGCGGGGCCCTTGGCATCGGTGTCGGCAACCGGCTGCTCATGCTCGAAAATGCGACGTATTCCGTTATTTCTCCAGAGGGTTGCGCGGCCATCCTCTGGAGAGACGGATCCAAGGGACCTCTTGCAGCGGACGCACTCAAACCTACCGCCCGCGACCTGCTCAAGCTCGAGGTAGCCGACGAGATAATCCATGAACCGTTCGGCGGGGCCCACAGGGATTGGCAGGAAACATTTGACAATACACGGCCTGTCATCGCCAAGCATTTGAACGAGCTTATCGGCATAGACCCGGAGACATTAAAAGACATGCGCTACACAAAGTTTCGCAATATGGGCGTATTCGAGGAGAAAAGGCGATGAAAACGATAACTATGGACCTTTCCAATACGCGCGCCGAAGCGGTTGGCGAAAACGGCATCAAGGAGAACGATCTCAGGCTGACGCTCGGCAAGATCAGCGAATATTATTCAAAGCTGCTCACAAAACCTTTTCCGTTTATGACGGCCCCATCGACCCGGTTCCAATTCGATGAAATGTATTCCCTTTCCGGCAAGATATCGAAAATGAACAT
>CAIQJW010000043.1 GCA_903872255.1 uncultured delta proteobacterium
AGGAGCAGAGCCGCCATGTGGCGGTGGGGGTATGTATCGTACTTGTTGAGGATGACGCACCGGTTCATTCCTGCTGTGTCCTTGAGGAGAGCATCGTCGGAAAACAGGCGGAGAAATATGTCGGGATATACGAGGCGGGGGTCAAGGCCGGTTTTCTCGCGAAAGAGCTCGCTTCGAAAGACGGCTTCTGCGAAAGGCTTGAAGAGTGCGTCCATGCCCGCGACGATGAATACCCTGTCAGAGTAGGGCATAATGACGGGCTCGTGGTCGCCCGGGAATTTAAGCGGACAGTTTTTTGCGCCATCCGCTTCGACGAGTACCACGTCGTACGCCGCGCCAAGCAATCTGACGTCATCATGCGATAAACCAGTAAGCTTCCCATTCTCGACAGTTTTTCCGATACGGGCAAAGGATGTGTCGAACCTCTTGATCTTCCAGTCATCAAAAGTTAAAAATGGCTCGACGGCTAGTATCTTCGTTGTCGTGGCTATTGCTACGGACCTGTTATGGGCAAGACAGGAATGCGCCAGATGCTCCATCAGGGTGGTTTTTCCGCCTCCACCTACAAAGGACGCGAATTTAACGCCCTCGATGAGGCGGTACGGATCATTCGTCCTGTGAATATGCAACATAGGGAAGGGTGCGAATTCTTTTCACTATATCGAGGACGCGGTCTTTTTCGTTTTCCTTCACCTCTTTATTTCGTTCCATTCTTGGGGTCCGGTTCTGGCTTCGCCCCCCTATCTGCGGGGCCTACCCAAACTTCCAGTTCGGTCTTAAATGCTCCGCGCGAGATCTTGATGTTGCATGTTTTATCATCTTTCACATAGTTGAATACGATATCTTTGTATCTGAAGCTATTTACGTATCTCCAGCCATTCTTCGGCATGTTGATCTTAAAATAAGTCTCTAGCGACGCCGGGTCGACGTTTCCGCTAAAGATGATGACGCCTGCCTTAAAGCTCGACGTCTCGTACACGAAGCTCCGCTCGTTGATGATCTCCACCTCTTTCGGGACGGGAACATCAGGGAAGCCGTAGAATTGCTGATTAAACCCCTGCGTCTTTGCAGGAGGTGGAGTATCTGACGCCGGCTGCTGTTGAAAAGCTGCGCATCCCACGCATATCAGAGATAACACAAAACAGATAATGATCAATTTCTTCATATGCTCCCTCCCTTTTTGTCTCTTTCAAGATATGCATACGCACTGTGATTGTGGATGCTCTCAAAATTTTCCGCTTCGATCGAAAACCAGCGGACATTATCATCATGTGACAATTGTTCCGAGATGCCCCGTACAACATCTTCAACAAACTTCGGGTTGTTGAACGCGTGCTCGGTTATGTATTTTTCGTCTTCCCTCTTGAGGATCGAGTATATATCACTGCTTGCACTATGCTCGACAATCGTAATAAGGTCCTCTATCCAGAAAAATTTCCTGGTATTGACCTCTACCCGGGTAATTCCCCGCTGATTGTGTGCCCCATGCTCACTGATCTCTTTAGAACACGGGCACAGTGTATTTATAGGGACGGATACTGAGACGATAAATTCCGTCATTTTATTTTCCACATTCATCGAACCTTTAAATCCGCATTGGTATTCCATATAGCTCGGGGTCTTCGAGACCGGGGCTTCCTTCTTGATAAAATAAGGAAAGGCGACGGACATATGCGCGGCCTCGGCATCGAGCCTCACCTTCATTTCCCCCAGGATATCCGGAAAATTCTTCATGTTGATCATGTTCTTGTATTCATGAAGGATCTCGACGAAGCGGCTCATATGCGTGCCCTTGTAATGATGGGGCAGGCTAACGTACATGTCGATGGTGGCTATGGTGTTCTGGTGGCCGTTTGCTCTATCAAGGACTATGATCGGATACTTGACATCCTTGACGCCTACCTTATCGATCTCTATCTCGCGGCCGTCATACATATTTTGGACATCTGCCATTTCGGGCCTATCTTTCATACGATGCCGAGGCCCTGTCTGACTCCCATACCCGGACTTTCCTCATCGATACGCGCCCCTTGCCTATACGCTTTTCCATTTCCGAGAAAACGTACATTGCTATATACTCGGCGGAACTTGCGTGCCCGGAAAAAAATGGTATGTCATTAATGTATTTGTGGTCGAGAATGTCTAAAATCTCGTGGAGGTGGTCTTTTAAAACGGTGAAATCTATCAGCATCCCGTCATCTTGAAGCTGCTGCCCTGCGACGCAGACCTCCACGGTAAAATTATGTCCGTGCAGTTCTTCGCATTTTCCCTTATAGCCGACAAGCCGGTGGGCAGCGGCAAACGAATCTTTTACACATAATGTGAACATGCCATACTCTATCGCCCGGGAGGGTGGAAAGTCAAGAAGACCGTAAGGCGTAAGGAGTAAGGAGTAAGGCGTAAGGCGTAAGGCGTAAAACAAAAAAAACAGGCTCCGCAATACGAAGCCTGTTCGGTTATCTTAATCTGGCGAGTTATTTAGCCGGTTTTTTGACGGCCTGTTTAATAAGTACGTATCCTGTCGTAGGACCGGGGATCGCTCCTTCGATGAGAAGCAGGTTGACATCGCTGCGCACATCAATGATCTTCAGGTTCTGGATCGTCACCCTCTTTGACCCCATATGCCCAGGCATTTTCTTGCCTTTCATGACGCGTCCGGGGGTCATGTTCTGGCCTATTGAACCGCCATGTCTGAAAGCTTCGTGGGCACCGTGTGATGCGGGGGCACCATGGAATCCATGGCGTTTCATAACGCCGGCAAAACCCTTGCCTTTTGATGTTCCCGTTATGTCCACGATATCGCCCGGTTCAAAAATATCTACTGAATAAATTGAACCTACATCGTTTGACGCGAGATCTTCCGGGGTTACCTTAATCTCTTTTAAGACTTTGGTGGGTGCAACATCTGCTTTTTTGAAATGACCCGTTTCCGGCTTATTTACGCGCTGGACCTTAATGACTTCGTCAAAGCCGATCTGCACGGCATTGTAGCCTTCTTTCTCTGTGCTTTTTTTCTGTACAACATAACAGGGACCGGCTTTTATAACCGTAACAGGAATAACATTCCCGTGTTCGTCAAATATCTGTGACATACCTAGTTTCTTTCCAATTAAACCTAATGCCATGGTGGACACCTCCGAAAAATTGTAACATAATAGTCAAAAACTCCCCGAAAGTCAAGATGAATTCGGTCAGATGCCCCTGTCGTACGGGCAGTTCGGCCATACAAGATAATGCAACAAAAAAGTTAATTGAACGTTTTTTTTGCTGCAATAGCCGAAGGAATACGGGATTTCAGAAACTCCTTACTCCTTACGAGTCTTCAGATTTTCTTTGTTCCTCCATCGCCTGTGTGAAGAGACAGCGAAGCGATGGGCTTCATCGCGCATCTTCACGATTTCCTTGAAGACGGCTGAGGCCCTGGGAAGTGCCAGGTGATTTTTGCGAGCCGGTATGTAGATGATATCTTCCATGCGCTTCCTGCCTTCCCCCTTCGCGATGGATATAACGTCGGCATCGATATTGTGGGACCGCAATACTTTGTGTGCCGCGGCAAGCTGCCCTTTGCCGCCGTCTATTATGTAGAGGTCGGGCAGCGGGCCCAGTGTTGTATTATTTACCCTGCGGGTCAAAACCTCTATTATCATTGCGATGTCATCGAGCGTTTCTTCGCCGCGAATGTGGAATACGCGGTACTGGTCCTTTGCCGGCTTGAAATTTTTAAAGACAGTCATCGCGCCTGTCGGGTTTTTTCCGCTTATATGCGAGATATCATAGATCTCAATGCGCAAAGGGGCATTTTTTAACCGCAGGGCATCCTTGAATGCCTGGTCAAGAGGAAGCGTCTCGGTTTCATGTAAATTTTCAATGGCAAGACGGACCATGTCCCGCGTGCCTCTATGGCCGGGCCCGAGGATCTTTACCAACCCCTTCTTTTTTTCGGTAAGATGCTTCTCCAGAATCTCCCTGTCGTCCAATTCCTCGGAAAGAATGATCTCGTCGGGTATCGGCCGTGCCGAATAATACTGGAAGAGGAATGTCATCAGGGTCTCGCCTGTATCCTGCGCATAAAAGCTTTCCTTATAAAGACGTCGCGAAAGAAGAACGCCTCCACGGACTGTAAGGACAACAATTGAAAGGATCTTTGCGCGTTCCGAAAAGGCCCAGACATCGCGGTTCTTGCCGAAATGTTCGTGAACATGCTGCTTTTGAGTCATCGCTTTTATGGCCAGGTAACGTTCCTTGATGACCTGGGCGGTTTCGAAATCCCATGCTGCGATTTTCTTTGCAATGTCGGATTCTAACGTTCTCAATAATTTCTCGTCCCTGCCGGACAGGAAGTCCCTTACCTGATCGACCGTCTTCGCATATTCAGCCGCATCGACCGGCATAGCGCAGGGACCGGGACATTTTTCGAGTTCAAAGAGCATGCATGTCCTCTTCCTTTTCCGGAACACGGATTCCTTGCATTTCCTGATCGGGTAAAGCTGCTGCATCAATTTCAGGATATTCCTGACCTCGCTGCCATGCGGGTAGGGGCCGAAATATATTGATCCGTCGTCAACGATCTTGCGTGTCGCAAAAAGCCCCGGATAATCGTCTCTTATGGTCAGCTTGAGAGACAGATACGACTTACCATCCTTGAGGACAATATTATATTTCGGGGAATGTTGTTTTATCAGGTTATTTTCGAGGAGAAACGCCTCTTTTTCGTTCGAGGTCAGGATAAAATCTATCAGTTGTATGCTCTCCACGAGCATTTTCGTTTTGGCATCTTTTACATCGCTGCGAAAATAGCTTCTGACGCGGTCGCGGATATTTTTTGCCTTGCCGACATAAATTATTTCATCCGTACCGTCTTTAAAGAAATATACGCCCGGAGACTCGGGCAAACCGTCAATAACAAGCTCCGCTATCACAACGCAAGCTCCGCCTTTTCAAGGGTAAGGAGTCTGTCCCGCAACTGGGC
>CAIQJW010000044.1 GCA_903872255.1 uncultured delta proteobacterium
CAACGTAACGCTGTCCGTCGAGCTCGTCACACCCATCGCACTTGAAAAGGAACTCCGGTTTGCCATCCGCGAGGGCGGCAAGACAGTCGGTGCCGGCGTCGTCACCGAGATAATTGAATAAAGGGGAATTACAATGCGGCAGAGAATCAGGATATGCCTGAAAGCATTTGATCACAGACTGCTCGATCAGTCCGTGAAAGAGATCGTGGATGCAGCCAAAAAGACAGGGGCGCAGGTGATCGGGCCTGTTCCGCTCCCTACGAGAATACAGAAATTCACAGTCTTGAGATCGCCGCACATCGATAAGAAATCGCGTGAGCAGTTTGAGATCCGTACACATAAACGGTTGATGGACATCGTTGACCCTACCCAGCAGACGGTTGATGCCCTGATGAAGCTCGAACTGGCAGCCGGTGTCGATGTGGAGATCAAATCTTAGGAGCAGGTTATGGCGGTTACAGATATATTGAACATAGAGGGAGCAAAGGTCGGAGAAGTTGAGATCATGGACGAGGTCTTCAACTGCGAGGTAAAGCAGCATCTCATCCATGACGTGATCAAGATGCAGCTTGCGAACCGCAGAAGAGGGACCGCAAAGACAAAGGGACGCTCCGAGGTCTCCGGCGGCGGGCGTAAACCGTACAAACAGAAAGGGACCGGCCAGGCACGCCGCGGTTCATCCCGTTCACCGGTAATGGTCGGTGGTGGGACCACCTTCGGGCCCCAGCCGAGGGATTATAGCTATTTAGTTCCGAAAAAGGTGCGCAGAAGCGCGCTCAGGTCGGCACTTACGGTGAGGAATATCGCTTCGAACATGAAGGTTCTCGACAAACTGGAATTGGCCGACATCAGCACGAAGAAATTTTTCGGCATTGTTAGCATACTGGGACTTACAAAACCTTTATTTATCATAGATAAAAAGGATGAGACGGTCGAAAAGTCAGCCAGGAATATTCCCTACGTGAAGGTTCTCAGGGTTGAGGGCTTAAATGTCTATGACATCATCCGTCACGAACAGCTTATCATGACGGTCGATGCATTGAAAAAAGTTGAAGAGGTGCTGGCATTATGAACGAATATGACATCATCCTGAAGCCGATCATTACTGAGAAAAGCACGTTTGTCAAAGAAGCGGGGAACCATTATGTCTTCGAGGTCTTAAGAAGCGCGAATAAGATCGAGATCGGAAGGGCAATCGAAAAGCTTTTCAAGGTTAAAGTAATTAATGTCCGTGTATCAAACATGGAAGGAAAGAAAAAACGTCTCGGACGCCACGCAGGCAAACGGTCAGACTGGAAGAAGGCCATAGTGAAGCTCAGTCCGAAGGATAAAATCACTATTTTTGAGGGTGCGTAATGGGCGTGAAAGAATATAAGCCAACCTCCGCCGGACGACGTTTCATGAGCGGCCTTACCTTTGACGAAATATCAAAGGACAAGCCGGAAAAATCGCTCCTGAAACCGATAAAAAAGACGGGCGGGCGGAATCACAGTGGAAAGATCACCACACGTCATATTGGTGGCGGACATAAACGGCGTCTGCGTATCATCGATTTCAAGCGTGATAAGTTTGAGATCCTGGGAAAGGTCGCCGGGATCGAATACGACCCGAACCGGTCAGCAAATATCGCGCTCATCCATTATATCGATGGCGAGAAACGCTATATGCTGGCACCACTGGGTGTCAAGGCTGGCCATACGATAATAGCCAGCATGAAGCCTGACACCGAGATCAAAGAAGGCAATGCCCTCCCCTTGAAATTCATACCCCTGGGAACTTTCGTTCACAACATCGAAATGAAGCCCGGCAAGGGCGGACAGCTGGCACGGAGCGCCGGGAGTTACGCGCAGATAGTTGCGAAAGAAGGCAATTACGGCCATTTGAGGCTTCCGTCGGGCGGAGTACGACTGGTCAATCTTACCTGCATGGCAACGATAGGCCAGGTGGGCAATATCGATCATGAAAACATAACAATCGGCAAGGCAGGAAAGCCAAGATGGCTTGGTGTACGGCCTACTGTCCGCGGCACCGCGATGAACCCCGTAGATCACCCCTTAGGCGGCGGCGAAGGCCGTTCAAAGGGTGGCAGGCATCCGTGTTCCCCCTGGGGCCAATTGGCAAAGGGTAAAAAGACACGGAAAAATAAACGGACAGACAAGTTTATTATTAAACTGAGAGGTTAGGAGGTTTTTTGTGGCACGTTCCGTCAAAAAAGGGCCATTCATAGAAGAGAAATTATCGAAAAAGGTCGATGAGGCGAAGGAAACAAAGGGCTCAAAAGTTATCAAGACCTGGTCTCGCCGATCGACAATATCTCCTGATTTTGTGGGTCTTACATTTGCTGTTCATAACGGCAAGAAATTTATACCGGTTTTCGTAACGGAAGAAATGGTCGGTCATAAACTCGGTGAGTTCTCGCCGACGCGGACATTCCACAGTCATTCCGGCGATAGAAAGTCGAAAGTGGCAAAGAAAAAGGATTGATGATTATGGAAATCAAGGCCAAAATTCGAATGATACATATATCACCAAGAAAGGTGCGGATCGTCGCTGACCTCATCAAGAAGAAAAATGTCAACGACGCTTCGGGGCTTCTGACCTATATGCCGCAGAAAGGCGCTTTCATCCTGAAAAAGCTTCTTGACAGCGCAGTAGCGAACGCCCGGCAGAAAAAGTACGTGGATATCGACAATCTCTTCGTAAAGAACATCATGGTGGACGGCGGTCCGGTAAGCAAACGATTCATGCCGCGGGCCATGGGCCGTGCGACCAAAATACGGAAAAGATCAAGCCATATAACGCTCATCCTGGATGAAGCATAGACACTTTTGGAGGTTAAATGGGGCAGAAAACTCACCCTTTGGGTTTCAGACTCGGGGTCATTAAGACCTGGGATTCTAAATGGTTCGCGGCACGTAATTACGCGAAATTCCTTCACGAAGATCTGATAATCAAGAAATTCCTGAAGAAAAAACTGTATCAGGCAGGTATATCGAAGATCGAGATAGAACGTGCGGCAAATAAAGATAAAAGGGCCAAAATAAATATCCATACATCAAGGCCGGGTCTTGTTATCGGGCGTAAAGGCGCCGAGGTCGAGAACCTTAAAAGGGAATTGCAGAGAATTACGGATAAAGAAGTGATCCTCAATATAACAGAAGTCAAAAGGCCGGAAACGGACGCTCAACTCGTAGCTGAGAATGTCGCATTGCAGATAGAGCGGAGGGTTTCATTCAGGCGGGCAATGAAAAAGAATGTCCAGCAGGCCCTGAAGTTCGGCGCCAAAGGCATCAAGGCGATGTGTGCCGGCAGGCTCGGCGGTGCTGAGATGGCGAGGACCGAATGGTACCGGGAGGGCAGAGTGCCCTTGCAGACGATTCGCGCCGACATAGATTACGGGTGTGCAATTGCATCGACGAAGTACGGTGTGATCGGTATAAAGGTTTGGATATTTAAAGGAGAAGTATTTCAGGAGGCTCGGTAATGCTTGCACCAAAAAGGGTAAGATACAGAAAAGTTATGAAGGGTACCCTTAAGGGCGTTGCGCATCGAGGTAACGTGGTTAGTTTTGGTGACTTTGGGCTCCAGGCCACCGAAGGCGGATGGATCACTGCCCGCCAGATCGAAGCGGCTCGTATCGCTCTTACGAGATATGTCAAGAGGACCGGAAAGGTCTGGATCAGGATATTTCCCGACAAGCCGATTACGAAAAAGCCGGCCGAGACAAGGATGGGAAAGGGAAAAGGCGCAAACGAAGGCTGGGTGGCAGTTGTAAAGCCTGGCAGAGTTCTCTACGAGATCACAGGTGTTCCCGAGGATAAGGCCCGCGAGGCGTTAAGAATTGCTTCTTTTAAACTTCCTATTGGCACCAAGTTCATTGCACGAAGCGAGGAACAATGAAAGCGAAAGACTTCAAGGAATTGACGAATGAAGAGCTGATGAAAAAAAAGAAGGATCTCAAGGAAGAACTCTTTAATTTGAGATTTCAGCATTCCACCGGGCAGCTCGAGAATACAGCACGTATGAATACCTTAAAGAAAGACGTCGCCAGGATAGAAACCGTCTTGAGCGAGAAGGAATAAATGCTTAAAGAGGTTCCCATGGAAGCCAAACGTGAAATAAATAAGCGAAAGATGGTCGGCAGGGTCATTAAAGACAAAATGGATAAAACGGTTGTCGTTGAAGTTGAAAAATTTCTCAAACATCCGAAATATCACAAGTTCATCAAAAGGAAACTCAGATACAAAGCACACGACGAGAATAATTCCAGCAAGACGGGAGACAGAGTGTTGATCGTCGAGACAAGACCTATGAGCAAAGATAAGCGGTGGCTCGTGAAACAGGTTGTCAGACACGAGGAACTTTTCTTGGTCAAGAACGAGGTGGCGCATGATTCAGGAGAGATCTAGGCTCGAAGTTGCCGATAATTCAGGTGCAAAGAAGCTTGGATGCATCAAGGTGCTCGGCGGATCACGGAGACGGTATGGAACAGTTGGCGACATTATTGTTGCATCCGTAAAAGAGGTCATCCCGAACTCCAAAGTGAAGAAGGGCGAAGTCGTCAAGGCCGTGATCGTCAGAACGAAAAAAGAGATACGCCGGAATGATGGTTCCTACGTAAAGTTCGACGATAATTCGGCAGTTATAATAAACCAGTATAACGAACCTGTCGGGACTCGTATCTTCGGCCCTGTAGCACGGGAGTTGAGGGCAAAAAAGTTTATGAAGATCGTGTCGCTGGCACCTGAGGTTGTGTGAGGTAAATATGGAAAAGCTATATCACGTCAAGAAGGATGACCTTGTTATGGTGACAACCGGGAAAGACAAGGGAAAAACCGGGAAAGTCCTCAGGATAAACAGGAAAAAAGACAGATTGATCGTTGAGAAAGTCAACATGGTTAAGAAACATGTCAAGCCGAGCCAGAAGGCTAAAGGCGGCATTTTGGAGAAAGAAAGCTCCATCCATGTCTCGAATGTCATGATCTATTGCGAGAAATGTGCAAAGCCTGTCCGGACGGGAAAGAAGATCCTGGAGGATGGCAAGAAGGTCCGTTTCTGCAAGAAATGTGACGAGGTCATTGATAAGTAAGCGGGAGGCGGTCGTTGAATACGTATATGGAGTTTTACGAAAAAGAAGTCAAGTCGGCGATGATCAGACGTTTCCAATACAAGAACGTTATGGAAGTGCCGAAGATCGTTAAGATCACCTTGAATATAGGCCTCGGTGAGGCCCTGCAGAACATAAAGGCCCTCGATGCGGCATCAGGCGACGTAAGATCGATCACCGGACAGAAGCCGGTCATTACGAAAGCGAAAAAATCAATAGCATCCTTTAAGCTGCGTGAAGGCCAGTCTATAGGGTGTATGGTTACCTTACGGCGGGAAAGGATGTACGAATTTTATCGCAAGCTCGTAACGATCGTTCTGCCGAGGGTCAGGGACTTTAAAGGTGTATCTCCGAAATCTTTCGATGGCCGCGGGAATTACACCCTTGGTATGAAAGAGCAGATCATTTTTCCCGAGATCGAATACGATAAGATCGACAAGGTCAGAGGGATGAACATAACAATTACGACAACCGCGAAAACGGATGAAGAAGGCCATGAGCTTTTAAAACTCATGGGCATGCCTTTCAGGAGTTGATGGAGGACTTTCATGGCAAGAAAAGCAATGATAGAGAAAGCAAAGAGGGCGCCGAAATTCAAAGTACGCGTACGCAATAGATGCGCCGTCTGCGGTAGACCGAGGGCATTTATCAGGAAATTTCAGATGTGCAGGGTCTGTTTCAGGCTCTATTCCCTGAGGGGCGAAGTCCCC
>CAIQJW010000045.1 GCA_903872255.1 uncultured delta proteobacterium
ATGCCTTTATAAGCTTTCCCCTATTTCTTACGGAAAAATTCCTCCAGCCTCTGTTTAAAAAGCGGTTTCGAGGCAAATTCGGCAACATAGCGGCGTTCACGGTCAAGATGTGTCTCGAGGCCGAAGAAAAGAGAGCGGTTCACAAGGTCTTTATAGTTGGCAACCGTCTCCATCGGCATGGCCCGCAGCGATCCGAGAAGTTTATCGAGTTCGCCTTCGACCTCGGCGTCATCACAGACAATATTCACAAGGCCCAGGGATTTTGCTTCATCCATGGTTATATTCCGCGACAACAGGTACATCTCGGCAAAAAGTTTTGCGCCGACGATCCGGGGAAGAAAGATGCTGCCGCCGCCGTCGGGCGTGAGGCCGATCCGGCGGTAGCCCATGTTCATAATGGTCTTTTTTGTCGCGATAGAAAGGTCGCAGGCAAGGGCCAGCCCCACCCCCGCCCCGACGGCGACGCCCTCCATGATGGCTATAACAATGGCGGGGATGCTGCGTATAAGCTTTATGCTCTCGTTAAGGACCCCCGCTTCGGCGTCTATGAGCGCCTCGGCATCCTCGGCATCCCGAAAGGCCATGATATCGCCGCCCGAGCAAAAGGCCCCGCCCGAACCCCGTATTATCACAAACGGCGTTTTTTGACGGGCGGCATTCTTCATTGATTCATGGAGGCCGGCAAGAAGGTCGTAATCCATCGCATTTTTCTTGTCAGGCCTGTTCAATGTTATCGTAAAAACATCGTCTTTCACAGATTCCAGCACAACCGGCATAAAAACCTCCTCTTACCCATTACCTCTTTCCTCTATCTTTTCCCATCCGGGGTCTTTTTTCAAGCTAAAAGCGCTCCCGGCGATACTTTGTTGTTAAACAATTCACCTTATTGATTGCGGGGTTAACTAACGTGATGCAGCACTTGTGGAGAGGCACCGTCAATGTATCCGTACTTCCTTAATATTAAGACTTTTATCTTGACATGGATGCTGTCTCAAAGATAATATTAAGTCTTATAATAATTTTCACAATTGAAGTATCTTTAGATTTAGAAAATGACGAAAAGGAGAGGCCGTTATGAAGTTAGAGGGTAAGAACGCAATTGTAACGGGCGGCGGAAGGGGCGTTGGACGGGCTATTAGTATCGGGTTTGCACAAGAAGGCGCGAACGTCGTTATCAACTATGCCGGTAACCAGAAGGCCGCGGATGAAGTCGTCGAGATCATCAAGGGGATGGGAAGAAAAGCAGTCGCCGTCAAAGGAGACGTCGGGCAGGAAGCGGATGCGCAGAAGATCGTCGAGACCTGCGCCGAGGCGTTCGGATCTGTCCATATCATCATCAACAATGCCGGTATTTCCAAGCCGTCAATGATGCACAAGATGAGCGTCGAGACCTGGGACGAGGTCGTCAACGTTCAGATGAGAGGCCCCTGGCTCATGGCCAAGGCCGCATCAAAGTATTTCATGCAGCAGAATTACGGCAGGATCGTCAACGTGACATCGGTTGCAGGCGTCGTCGGCACGATCGGCCAGATCAACTACAGCGCCGCCAAGGGCGGGGTTATCTCCATGACCAAATCGATGGCCAGGGAGCTTGCGAAATTTAACGTCACAGCAAATGTTATCTCTCTCGGTATTGTAACGACAGAAATGACCCACACAATATCGACCGATGAAAAGCTTAAAGAAATTTATACAAAACGAATCCTTCTTGGAAGATATGCGGATCCGGAAGATGTCGCACCGGCGTTCGTATTTTTCGCTTCCGATGATGCCCGCTACATCACAGGTCAGCTCCTGTGCGTAGACGGCGGTTACGGAATGACCTAAGAATCAAGGAAGTGAGCAGTGTTCACCTAAATATATAAGGAGGTATTGTAATGGGAGAAGTGCCGAAAACAATAAAACAGTGGCAGATGGTTCAGCCGACAGTATTTAACAGAGAGACCAAAGAAACCACACCGGGCAAACTGGAAATCGCTGAGGTTCCGGTACCGGAGCTCAAAGCCGGTGAAGTCCTCGTCGAGATCGCCGGGTGCGGCGTATGCCATACCGACCTTGGCTATTACTATGATGGCGTACCGACCGTCAGCAAACCCCCGCTGGCATTGGGCCATGAAATTGCCGGTACGGTTATCGCCGGTGATGCAGCATGGATCGGAAAAGAAGTTGTTATCCCTGCCGTTATGCCGTGCCGTCAGTGCGATCTTTGCAAGACC
>CAIQJW010000046.1 GCA_903872255.1 uncultured delta proteobacterium
AGATACCTTTCTATCCCGTCGCGTACGGGATGGCGGTGTGCTGTTTTATCCAGTGCCTCGTCCTGATCTGTGACATCTTCAAGATCTTCGGAGGTCAATATGAGTGATCCTATTAGCGCTGGAATCATTGGACTGGCTGTCGTACTCGTTCTATTCCTCACCGGCATCGAACTGGGTTTCGCCATGATCATCATGGGCTTTCTCGGTTTCGGGTACCTCATTTCTTTCAATGCAGCGCTCAACCTGCTGGCGAAGGACATGTACGATGTTCTCAACTCTTACAGCTTTACCGTTATTCCCCTCTTTGTCCTCATGGGGCAGGTGGCGTTCAACTCCGGCATTGCCAAGCGCCTGTTTGACGCCGCCCATAAATTCGTTGGCCATATTCCCGGCGGTCTCGCGATGGCAACGGTCGCCGGCGCCACGGTCTTCAAGGCCATTTGCGGCTCCTCGCCCGCCACGTCGGCGACCTTCGCCCTTGTCGCGGTCCCGGAGATGGACCGGTACGGATACGATAAACGGCTCTCGACGGGCATCGTTGCCACTGTCGGCACACTGGGCATCCTGCTGCCGCCGAGCGTCACCCTGATCCTGTACGGCATCATCACCGACCAGTCAATAGGACGCCTTTTTCTTGCCGGCATTCTTCCCGGCCTTATAATCGCAGCGCTCTTTATAGTGGTCATTTACGGTTGGTGCAAGATGAACCCCGCCATCGGCCCCAAGAGCCCCAAGGCGACCTGGAAAGAGAGGCTTAAAACCATACCGGAAGTTCTCATGGTCATGGTAATATTCTGCCTTGTTATCGGCGGCATCCTCGGCGGCGTCTTCACGCCTACCGAAGCCGGCAGCGTCGGAACATTTCTTGTTCTCGTCATGACCTTCGCTATGCGCGATCTTAATATCAAAAAATACATAAAGTCGGTTGCCGAGGCGGTCAGGACCGCAACAATGGTCTTAATGCTCATAGCCGGCTCGACCGTGCTCGGACACTTCATCGCAGTTACGACGATACCCATGGTAGCCGCTGACTGGATCGTAAGCCTCGCCATGCCTTCCTGGGTAATTATTATACTTATTGCCTTTATTTACCTCATCGGCGGTTCTTTTATCGATGACCTCGCGTTTATGATCCTCGCCACCCCGATCTTTTATCCGGCCATCCTCAAGCTCGGATATGACCCGATGTGGTTCGGTATCCTTATCGGCATCACGGTTATGCTCGGTGTTGTTCTTCCCCCGATGGCAATCTGCGTGTTTGTTGTCAAGCAGATCACCAAGACACCTTTCGGTGTCATTTATGCCGGCGTGTATCCGTTCCTTATCAGCATTGTAGTAGGCGGCATCCTTGTCTTTCTTTTCCCCGCACTTGCGACATGGCTGCCTCGTGTGCTGATGCCTGGCTAAGCAATTAACCTGACATTACAAACCCCGCTTCCTACGAGGCGGGGTTTTTTCATATGCGGATTAGGTTGTTTCGAATTGTCCCATTGTCTATCAGAAGTTGATAATATTATTCAAGAAAGCAAACAACAAAGACGCTGGATCCCGGTAAACCGGGATGACGGCGGGTGGGGGTAGGCTCCTGCGTCCGATTAATATCTGCCCTGGGTGGCGGGGAATTGCGGCACAGCCTCCAAGCAAGGCTTGAACATTGTATTAAAAAGGGCCCGTATATGAACACGGGCCCTTTTTAATAATATCATTATTTACTATACGATACCTTTCAGTTTCTCCTGAAGGTTCTTGGTGAATTCTTTTTCGGTATCTTTGGCCTTCGCCCTCATTATCCTGTCGCCGAACATTGCGAGCTTGCCGACGATGTTGACGTCGGTCTTGTAGCTGACCTCGACTTCGCCGTTGCCCTTGTCTATTAAGTCAACGACGGTCTTATTCTTGAAATGGCCGAGCTTCGTCATGTCCTCGCCCTCGCCTTCGATCTCCATGTGAGTCGGTCTCTCGACGACGGTCAATTTATTGACAAATTTCAGCCTGGCCTTGATGGGTCCCACTTTTTGCTTCACGATGCATTCGTATGACGTGTCATCAATAATCGTCACCGACTCGGCACCCGGAAGGCAGGTGAGGATCGTATCGGGTTTCAGCAGGAAATCGAAAAGCTTATCGATGGGTGCTTTCAGGGTAAATCCGCCCTCTATTACCATGGATGTTCCTCCTTGTTAAATTTCTATCGTGGCCCCGATTACCGGGGTCGCGTTTTATTACAGCTTATCCTGTGCCTTTTCAATCAGGTCTGAGAGGATCTCATAGCTCTTATTGCCCGCCTCGGTCGTCTGTGCGAGTAGAAGCTCGATGTATGAGTGACCCTGTGATTCGATCCATGCCCTGTGCGCCTTGTCGCCGGTGCCGAACATATGGCGTGCCACCTGTTTGCTGTTAGGCCATTCCTTTTTGCATGCTGGACATTTAAAGCTCACGGTAAACCTCCTTAATTATCTTTGGTAATAACTACTTCTGGGCTTCCTGTTCCTTCTTCTCCCTCAAGGCTTTAAGAATCCTTTCCGGGGTGATCGGGAGCTCTTTCATCTGAATGCCCATTGCGTTGTAGATGGCGTTGCCAAGTGCAGCGGCCGTCGGGTTGGTGAGGCCTTCGCCGGCCTCTTTTGCGCCGTACGGACCCTCGGGCTCATAGGTGTCAATCTCGATAATGCCGGCTTCGGGCATCTGCGGCGCCTTGATGACCTTGTAGTCAACGAGGTTCGGGTTCATAAGCTTGCCGTCTTCCATCGGCATATCTTCGAGATACGCATAACCCAGCGCCATGGATGCCGCGCCCTCGAGTTGACCGATAAGGCCAAGCTGGTTGATCGGCTGGCCGCAATCGTGCGCTGTCATAACTTCATGTATTGTGATCTTTCCGGTTTCCGGATCGACTTCTGCATCAACCGCCTGCATCATGTAGCTGTATGCAGGGGAGATCATGCCTTTTCTATGCGGCGTATAATAACCGCGCCCCATGATCCGCTGGCCGTCTTTTGCGCGCAGCGCCTTCTTTACGAGGTCAACATACGGCAAGCCCCTTTCCGGACGTGCCACGATGTGTACCCATCTATCCTTAATGTCGAGGTCATAAACAATATTGATGCCCATTTCAGCATAGGCAAATTCGAGAAGCTGTTTTTTTGCATCTTCGCATGCCATCTTGACGGCGTTGCCTGCCATAAGCGTCTGGCGTGAGCCCCACGCACCGAGGTCGGCCGGGCAATGCGCCGTATCACCGGAGTGGACCCTGATGTCTTCCATCTTAACTCCGAGCGTCTCGGCGGCGATTATTGCCATGGTCGTATTGGAGCCCTGGCCGATATCCTGGCATCCGACATGAAGTTCGACCGTACCGTCGACATTGATCGTAACAACAGCGGAAGAGAATGAATACGGTGAATCGAACCAGTTGAAGATGCCACCCGACATAAAACCGCAGGAGGAGATGCCGATACCCCTGTTGGCGGGCAGTTCGCCTTTTGCCTTGACCCATTTTTCGATCTCGTCGATGCACTGCTTGAGACCGCAGCTGGCGATAAATGCCTGGCCCGGGACTTCATAGCCTTCGGTGTGGCCGTTCTTCCTTCTCACCTCAAACGGGTCGAGGCCAAGGTCTGCGCATATCCAGTCGATCTGCTGCTCGGAGCAGAACATTGCCTGGGGGGCACCGAAACCGCGCATCGATGTGGAGGGGAGGGTATTCGTATATACGCGATAACCGTCGTAACGATATCCTCTCCATTTATACGGGAATGAATGGAAGAACCCGGACAGGTAAAGCGCTGTCGCGCCCATGCCTGTGTAGGCGCCGCCATTTGAGAACATGCGGGATTCACGGGCACAGAATGTGCCGTCTTTTTTGATGCCGGTGCGGACATAATAGAACATCGGGGTCCGTCTCTTGGAGGCAATGAAATCTTCCTCACGGGTAAAGACAACCTTTACCGGCTTGAAGAGCTTCATGGACATGACGGCGCTGCAGAACATCGCCGCATCCAGCTCGAATTTGCCGCCGAAGCCGCCGCCTACGTACGGTGCGAGGACACGGACGTCGCCTTCGCGAAGCCCGAGGACGCCTGCGAGGAGGCCCTGGGTATAATATGCCGATTGGGTGGATGCCCAGCAGGTCAATTTGCCGTCGGGGGTAAAATTGGACATGGCCGCGCGGGTCTCCATACACATATGGGCCTGCCCGGAGCACTTGAACCAGTCTTCCCTGATATAATCCGCTTCATCAAATGCCTCATCAACATCGCCCCACTCGATATGCCGGGTGACGTTAACGTTTCTTTCAACGCCTTCATGGATCGTGGGCGCTTCTTTCTTGATGGCTTCCAGCGGCTCGTACACTGCAGGAAGGACTTCGTAATCAACCTCGATAAGGTCAAGGGCGGCTTCCGCGATCTCTTCGGTTACAGCGGCTACTGCTGCTACCGGCTCGCCGATATAGCGCACTTTTTCCAGGGGAAGGACCTGCTCATCGCAGAGCTCTTCGTACCGTCTCCAGATACCCTGTTTGATGCCGAGCGTATCTTTGCCGGTTACAACGATCTTAACACCCGGGAGCGCCAGCGCTGCCGTGGCGTCGATGTTTTTTATCTTTGCATGGGGGTGCGGGCTGCGGAGGATCTTGCCGTAGAGCATTCCGGGAAGCGTTACATCAAAGGTGTAAGTGGCCCGGCCTGTTACCTTCGCAACGCCATCTATATTGTGAACATGTGTATTGATGACATTATATTTCGCGTGACTCATATCACTCCTCCTTATATTTGCCCTGTGTAACAGCTTCAATGGCCCTTACGATGCTGTTATATCCTGTGCATCTGCAGACGTTGCCCTCGATGCTCTCTTTTATCTGATCTTTGGTCGGGTCTTTCGCCTCGGCTATAAAAGCGCTTGCTGACATCAGCATTCCCGGGGTGCAAAAGCCGCACTGATATGAACCATGGTCGAGGAACGACTTCTGGATCGGGCTTAGTTTGCCGTTTTTCTCCAGGCCTTCAACCGTCGTCACTTCCATGCCTTCACACTGGATCGCGAGGACAGAGCAGGATTTTACGGATGCGCCGTTGACATTTACCGTACATGCTCCGCACGATACCGTCTCACAGCCTCTTTTGGTTCCCGTGAAGCCCAGATGGTCCCTGATAACCTCGACAAGTAATGTCTTGGGATGTATATAGACTTCATATTCGTCGTTATTCACTTTAAAGCTCAGTTTCTGTTTTTCCATCTCTTTTCCTCCTTAAGCAGCCTTCTGGGCTTGTTCAAAGGCCTTCTTCAGCATCCTTTTTGTGAGAACGCCGAGGACGTGTCTTCTGTGTTCTTCGGACGCATGGATGTCGGCAACCGGCTCGCAATCTTCCGATGCGATCTTGCCGGCTTCGGCAAACAGGGCATCGTCAAGCTTTTTGCCTTTTAACAGGTCCTCGGCCTTCGTTACCCGAAGAGGTATGGGGCCCGCATTACCGAGAACGATCCGGGCGGCCTTACATGTGCCGTCGGCATTGAGGGTTACGGATGCCGCTGCTGCCACGATACCCATATCGCTGTCCAGGAGGTTGAATTTCTGATAGGCGCAGCCGAATTTCGGCTCGGGGGTCGGAACGTGAATTTCCAGTGCCAGGTCGCCATGTTCCATCTTCGTTTCAAAATAATCAACAAAGAATTCGTCGAGGGGCACTGTCGTTTCGCCGCTCGAATTGCCGAATTTGATCTCTGCGTTGAGCGCTATAAGCACGGGGCCGGGATCGCCGGCGGGATCCGCGTGGGCGATGTTTCCGCCGATGGTGCCCCAGTTGCGGGTCTGGATTGATGCCAACTTTTCTTCCATCGCTACGAGTACCGGGTATTTCTTCTCGATGATGTCCGATTTCTCGATCTCACGGTGAGTTGTCGCGGCGCCAATCCTCAGGCCGTCCTTCTCTTCGAACTTGATGTAGCTCAGCTCTTTCACGTGCTTGATGTCGAGGAGGTATTCGGGAGTAACCATGCCCTGTCTCATGACGATCAACAAGGACTGGCCGCCGCAGATGACTTTGCAATCATCGTGTTCCGCGTACATGGCAAGCGCTTCTTTCAGGCTTGCAGGCTTCAGGTAATGAAAATCGTTGATCATATTCCTCTCCTTTCCTTTCTATTGATTCTTTTTCTTAAACCATTAACTGGATCGTCTACGGTAATTAGTGTTTTAGAGCAGCAAATTCCTTCTCAATCACATATTCCTCGAAATTGTTTATACACTGCGAGCCGACCTCTATGTTTTCGGGCATCCCGAACGTTTCGTCGGGCACATTCTTCTCTTCTGATTTCTTTAGTTCCTTGATGCGCTCCGGATCAAAAGAGCTGCCCTTGTATGCGGCGGAATAGCAGAGATAAAAATGGCGACCGCGATAGATTGCACATTCCGTACAGGCGGTGCGTGAAATGGGACATAATATTTTGTGTTTGGCCATTGATGAACACCTCAAAAAAGTGAAAAAATGCCCTGAAAAGCATTATGTGTCAGAATTATTGCGGATATTTGCACGAAAGTCAAGTTTATTTTTTACCATAATAAACATCATCGTATTCCATTTAATATTGCAGGGTTTTTTTTGACCTATTTTGTTCGATATCCTGAACGGGTCCTTGTTTTTTTGCAATTCTATTGACAAAGCCGGCTGCGTTTACATAGAATTGATAAAAATAATATCTCAGGAGGGGTTTATGAAACGGTTTTTCGGGGTAAAGTCTTTGCTTATTGTTGTTTTTTTTGCGGCCACCTGTCTCGCTTTCTTCCCGGTGATGGCCTCCGCACAGAAGGTCATTAATCTTAACTATTCGAACTTCTTCCCGGCACCGCACAAGAACAGCGTGCTAGCGGAGCAGTACTGCAAGGAGATCGAAAAAAGATCCGGCGGTAAAGTCAAGATAACATACTTTCCGGGCGGCACCTTAACGCCTGCGGCACAGACCTATGACAACGTCGTTAAGGGCATTGCGGACATCGGCGAGAGCTGCTTCGCATATACCCGTGGAAAATTCCCGATGATGGAGACCCTCGACCTTCCTCTCGGCTATAAGACCGGCGTTTCGGCTACAAGCCTCGCAAACGCATTCTATGAAAAATATCAGCCGAAAGAGCTTGCCGAAGTTAAAGTGCTCTGGCTCCACGCGCATGGCCCCGGCATCCTCCACACCAAGAAGCCCGTCAATAAGCTCGAAGACATCAAGGGCATGAAGATCCGTGCAACCGGTCAGTCCGCAAAAATCGTCCAGGCGCTCGGCGGAGCACCTGTCGGGACGACAATGCCTGAGACCTACGATGCGCTGCGCACCGGCGTTGCCGATGGCGCAATGGCACCCGTTGAATCACTCCAGGGTTGGAAATGGGGCGAAGTCGTTAAGTCAACAACACAGAACTTTGGTTCAGCTTACACGACCGGGATGTTTATCGTAATGAACAAAGCCAAATGGGCGTCCCTTCCTCCCGACATCCAGAAGATTTTTACCGATGTCAGCAAAGAATATATAACGAAACAGGGTAAAGTCTGGGATGAGATCGACAAAGAAGGTTATGCATTTTCAAAGGCCAAGGGCAACAAGGTTATCCCTCTCTCCAAGGACGAAGACGCCAAATGGGCAAAGGCCGTAGCGCCTCTCCTCGAAGAGCAGGAAAAATCCCTGAAGGCCAAGGGTCTTCCGGCCGACGCAGTGAAATACGCAGTAGACTTCCTCAAGAAATAGATTTAAGAAAAACAGTGAATAAAAAGGCTCCCCTTCCGGGAGCCTTTTTTTCGTGACAAGCACGGAGTGAGGCGTAATTGACCCCATAGATTCGGGTTGATCTTATACTCTTAGTCTCACGCTTTAGGGTTTTGCGGCGAGTTCAAGGAAGTTCTGGAGCAGTTTCAAGCCTGCTGTCTGGCTTTTCTCGGGATGGAACTGGCAGGCAAAAACATTGCCCGTCTCGATTGATGAAGCAAAGGGCTTTTCATAGTCCGTTGTCGTGGCAATGACCCCCGCATCGTCCGGGGCGCAACAGAATGAGTGCACGAAATAGAAAAAATCCCCCGACTTGAGCCCCCTGAACATGGGGCTGTCTTTTGTTATAGCGATGCTGTTCCAACCCATGTGAGGGATCTTCATGGAGCCGGTAAACCGGGGAACTGTCCCTTTTATGATGCCGAGGCCGGGCATGCCCGGAGCTTCTTCGCTCAATTCGAACAGTATCTGCATCCCGAGACAAATACCAAAATAGCGCTTTCCGTCCCGGATATGATCTCTTATGGCATCGGCGAGGCCGTTCCTCTTCAAGTTCTCCATACAAATCCCGAATGCCCCGACACCAGGCAGGACTATCGCCTTCGAATCCCGGACAATTTCCGGATCCGAGGAAATAGCAATATCGGCGTTAAGCCTCGAAAACGCATTAAGAACGCTCTTCAGGTTGCCCATGCCGTAATCGACAACGACAATCATTTAAAGGACGCCCTTTGTGCTGAGGACCCCCCGGATCCGTTCGTCTTTTTCTACGGCACTTTTTAAGGCCCGCGCAAATGCCTTGAAAACGGCTTCCACTTTGTGGTGCAGGTTGCTTCCGTAAAAAAGGTTGATGTGGAGGGCTATTTTGGCCTCACCGGCAAAGGCCTGGAGAAATTCCCTGACAACATCGACATCGAAGCCGCCGGTCCTTCCCTGAAGCTTTCCCTTAAATATGAATGCCGACCTTCCCGATATATCTATTGCCACCATACACAACGCCTCGTCCATGGGTACGGTCGCGGCGCCATAACGCCTTATCCCTTCCATGGTTCCCAGGGCATCGCGGAGGGCCTTGCCCATCGCAATACCGATATCTTCCACCGTATGATGATTGTCTACGTCAATATCTCCTTTCGCGGAGAGCTTCAAATTGAAAAGGCCGTGTTTTGCGAAGAGATCGAGCATATGATCAAAGAAGGGGATCCCGGTTGTTATGGCGTATTTGCCCGAACCGTCCAGTTCCCAGGATACCGAAATTGATGTTTCTTTTGTTTTTCGTTCCACAACTGCCGCTCTCGCCATGATCTTACGCCTCCGTCACATGATGACCTTGTTGAGGGGATATTCGACTATCCCCTGGGCACCGGCCCGCTTTAAGTCAGGAATTATGTCGCGGACCACTTTTTCATCGATTATGACCTCGATCGCGACCCATTTATCGTCAGACAGGTTGGACACTGTCGGCGTGTGCAGCGACGGCAGGATCTGCGTCACTTTTTCCAGTTTGTTTCGTGGAATGTTCATTTTGAGACCGACCTTCTCTTCGGCAAGAAGAGCCCCCTTGAGAAGGATCATCAGGTTCTCCATTTTTCTCTTCTTCCAGGGGTCTTTCCACGAATTCTTGTTTGCGATAAGAACTGTTTCGGATTCGAGGATGGTTTCCACTATTCTCAGGTTGTTCGCGACAAGGGACGCCCCCGTCTCTGTCACCTCAATGATGGCGTCCGCAAGAAGCGGCGGCTTTACCTCGGTGGCACCCCAGGAGAACTCGATACTCGCCTCGATCCCCTGTTTTTTGAGATAACGTTTTGTAAACCCGACGAGTTCTGTGGCAATCTTTTTGCCCTGCAGGTCTTTAACTTTTTTGATCGGCGAATTATTCGGCACCGCCACGACCCACTTTACTCCCCTGAATCCGACCTTTCCGTATCTTAAGCGAACCAGTTCGACTACTTTTGCATCCTGTTCCATAACCCAGTCGAGCCCGGTTATCCCCACGTCGAGAATACCATTTTCGACATAACGCGCCATTTCCTGCGCCCGGATGACGAGGCCTTCCATCTCGTTATCGTCAATTACCGGAACATATGAGCGGTCGGGAAGCTTGATCGTATATCCGGCATTCTTAAAAAGTTTGAATGTAGACTCCTGCAGGCTGCCTTTGGGTAAGCCGATCTTCAGTTTCATTATTCGAGTTCCTTTCGTGCCTTTATTGCGTCGGCATGCGCGGGCAATCCCTCCAATCGCGCAAGCCTTTCTGCTCTGTCGCCATATTTTTGTATGAAGCTCCGGCCTATTTTAACAACAACCTTCCTTTTTGTAAATCGGTCGACGGAAAGCCCCGCGCTGAAGCGCCCCGCTCCCGCAGTCGGAAGGATATGATTTGTCCCTATGTAGTAATCACCCATGGCAACCGGCGTATAGGGCCCGACATAAATAATGCCCGGATACAGGATGTCGGGGATGCAGCCTTCATCGCCGATAAGCTCCATATGCTCGGGTGCGATGATGTTTATTGCCTCTGAGGCCCGGTCGAGTTCGTTATAGTGCACAAGGTAGCCGTTCGCTTCGATCGCCTTGCTTATCGTCTCTTTTCTTGGCGCCGAGCCGAGCAGTTCGTTCATGCTCTGTTCGACGGCATTGAGGTGTTCGAGCGATGGCGAGAATATCCCTACAGATGCCAGTTCGTCGTGCTCCGCCTGAGAGAATATATCGAGAGCGGCAAGCTTCGGCGAGAATTCCCCGGTGCACAAAATGACGAGTTCGGTGGGTCCGGCAAGCATATCAATGCCGACCGTTCCGTAAACATCCCTCTTTGCCTCTTCAACATAGGCATTTCCGGGGCCCACGATCATGTCCACCTTCGGCACCGATTCGGTCCCGTAGGCAAAGGCGTAAATCGCCTGTGCGCCTCCGATGCGATAAACATCCTTTATCCCGAGCAATTTAGCGGCAGCGGCCACATGGTCGTTGATCCTTCCATTACGCCCGGGACTTGCCACACATATCTTTTTGACGCCAGCTATCTGGGCGGGCAGTGCACCCATAATGAGCGATGAAGGGTATGCCGCCGTGCCGCCGGGCACATAGACCATCACGCTTTCCACGGGCACGTGCTCTTCTTCGACGCGCAGCCCCTCTTTTTTATATGTTCGTTTCTTCGGCTTTTGCCCTTTGTGGTATGAAGCAACGTTTTTTATCATTCCCGTAAGGATCGAAACATCTTCCCGCGGGATCCTTGATGCCGCGCCGTCGATATCGTCTGCGGAGACCCTGATCGGGTAATCCTTTCCCCAGCCGTCCCAGGCTTTCGAGAAATCTATGATCGCCCTGTCTTTTCGTGCGATCACTTCTTCTTTAATTTTCGCGACGGCCTGGCGGACATCGCGTTTTTTGCCTTCCCTGCCTGTTCTTACGAACGATATGAGGCTGTCGTATTCTCTTTCAAGCTCCCATATTTTCATCTTTCACCCTTTCGATCTTAGCGCCGAGCTTTTTCAGTTTTTCCTCTATGTGTTCGTATCCCCGGTCTATATGGTATATCCGGGACACCTCGGTCGTGCCGTAAGCCGAAAGCCCTGCAATAATGAGGGATGCGCTCGCCCGAAGATCGGTCGCCATTACTTTTGCCCCTGAAATTGATTCGACACCATGGACTATGGCGGTATTTCCGACCACCCGTATATCGGCGCCCATTCGCCTCAGTTCGGCAGCGTGCATCATCCTGTTCTCGAATATTGTCTCGGTTATCGCGCTTACTCCTCGCGAGGTGGTCATGGCAGCCATGAGCTGTGCCTGCATATCTGTCGGAAAACCGGGATAGGGAACGGTCTTTATATCCACCGCCATGGGCCGTTTCTTTGACATAGACGCCCTGACCGTGTTTCCCTCGGCCGTTATTTCCATACCGGTTTCTCTCAATTTGTCAATGACGGCCTTGATATGTTCCGGCACGCAATTCTCGAGTATGATATTTCCCCGCGTCATGCCGCAGGCAGCAAGGAAGGTCGATGCCTCGATCCTGTCCCCGATGACATCCCATGAGCAGGGGCTAAGCTCTTTAACGCCTGTGATCCGCACGACCGGGGTCCCTTCGCCGTCAATGCGGGCGCCCATTTTTTTGAGCATTCGCGCGAGATCGACGACTTCAGGTTCACGTGCGGCATTTTCAATGATTGTCTCCCCTTTCGCAAAAACGGCTGCCATGAGGAGGTTCTCGGTTCCGCCGACTGTCACCGTATCAAAGACAATGCGTGCCCCCTTGAGCTTTTTCGCCGTTACGTCGACATAGCCTTCACGAATGGCCACGTCGCACCCGAGAGCGGAGAGGCCTTTCAGATGAAGATCAATGGGGCGCTCCCCGATCGCACATCCCCCGGGATATGACACGGTCGCCTTCTTGAGGCCTCCGATCAGCGCCCCGAGCACAAGCACCGATGCCCTCATTTTCTTGACAAGTTCATAGGGGGCGACGTGGTTGTCAACCCGTCCGGTATCAACGCTTATAACGTGTTCGTCCTGCCAGGTGCAGCGCGCACCAAGAAGATCGAGCAGTTTCATCATCGTTGTCACATCCATAAGCCGCGGCACATTGCCTATGGTGTATGTGCCCTTTTCCAGCAACGTTGCGGCGAGGACGGGCAGCACCGCGTTTTTTGACCCGCTTATCCGGACCTTGCCCTTTAACCTCTCTCCGCCTTCTATGATAAATCTATCCATGGCCGGCGAGCACCCTCTCCCTCATCGCGTAATCGTTTATGACCCTTATGCTGAGGCCCGTCTTTTCCAGGACGGCCTTAAGCTCCTCGGCCTGTCGTCCCGAGCCTATCTCAAGGAGAATATCCCCTCCGGGGACGAGCCGGCCCGGCATTGACGCAGTCAGTCTGCGATAAACATCGAGGCCGTCTTCCCCTCCGTAGAGCGCCAGGCGAGGCTCGAAATCCCGCACATCCGTCATCAGGCTTTTCCATTCCTCGTGCGTTACATACGGAAGATTGGCAAGGATCATGTCAAAACGGATATCGGGCTTGAACGCCTCAAAAAGATCGGAGCAGACGAATTCCATTAAACTGCCGACCCCGACCGCTTCGGCATTTTTTCGGGCAACCCCGACCGCTTCGTATGAAATATCGACGCAGGTAACCCGGTTCCCTGTTTCTTTGGCCATTATAGCCCCGATGGCGCCCGAGCCGCACCCCATGTCAAGGATCGCACAACCCTTCCTGCCGTTTAGCTGGCGAAGCGCCTCTTCGATAAGAATCTCTGTTTCTGGGCGGGGGATTAATACGCTTTCATTGACCATGAAGGTTTCGGAAAAAAACTCGCGCTTACCCGTTATGTATGCGAGAGGCTTGCCCGACATGCGGTCCTTGAGGCAAGCCTCAAGGACCGCGAGGTCGCCGTCGTCTATCTGCGCATCCAGGTTGCTGTAGACCTGTTCGGTGGTAAGATTGCAGGCATAACAGAGCGCGGCGACACGATCGGTCCTGGAAAGGCCCGTCTGTCCTGTAATGACCTGCCTGATCTTCACTATATTATCCTTTTTTGATCGCTTCCGAACGGAAATGTGCACTTACCGGGCCGGTCATTTCCTCGATATATCCATTAAGAATATCCTGCAGCTTATAGAGGGTAAGGCCGATCCTGTGGTCGGTAACGCGCCCCTGGGGAAAATTATAGGTCCTTATGCGTTCACTGCGGTCACCGGTCCCGACCTGTTTACGCCGCTCGTCGGACATCTCCTTATCTTTCTCCCCTTCGAGTTTTTCTTTCAGGCGGGCCCGCAATACGCGCATCGCTTTTGCCTTGTTCTTGTGCTGAGATTTTTCATCCTGGCATGTAACGACCATGCCGGTCGGTAGATGGGTGATGCGGACGGCTGAATCCGTGGTGTTAACGTGCTGTCCGCCGGGGCCGCTTGACCGGAAAAGATCGATCCTGAGCTCGTCGGGGCTTATGTTTATCTCGAGTTCTTCGGGCTCGGGGAGGACCGCGACGGTAATGGTCGAGGTGTGGATCCTTCCTTGGGCCTCGGTCTCGGGTACGCGCTGCACCCGGTGGACACCGCTTTCATAGCGCAGGGCGTTAAATGCGTCCTTTCCTTCGAACACGGCGATCACTTCCTTGAACCCGCCGAGATCGGACGGGCTCGAACTCATGATCTCCGTCTTCCAGCGCATCCTTTCGGCATATTTCATATAGGACGCGAAAAGAGCCCGGGCGAAAAGGGCGGCCTCTTCCCCTCCTGTGCCTGCCCTTATCTCGAGAAACATGCTTTTTGCCTGTTTGTCGGTTTTTTTCAAGAGGGTTTCGGCAAGATCGTTCTCTATCTTCGCCATTTCCTTCTCGAGATTATTGAGCTCTTCGCGGGCGAGGTCTTTCATTCCCTCGTCTGCTTCGTGTTTCAAAAGTTCCGAGGTCTTTTCATGTTCACCCTTCGCGTCTTTCCACTTGCGGTACGCATCGACAAGTTCCTTCATGTCCGTGCGTTCCTTGGCGAGCTTTTTATACCCTTCCATGTTGGAAAGAACTTCGGGCTTCATCAGTTCCGCTTCGATATCCTCGAAGCGTTTTTCGAGCTCAACGAGTTTCGCGAACATTATTTCTGTTTCTTTCCGTATTTCCTTTCGAACTTCTCAACCTGACCGGCTGAATCAAGGCGTTTTTCCTTGCCTGTGAAAATAGGATGGCATTTGGCGCATATTTCAACCGTGATCTTGTCCTTAACCGAAATGGTCTCGAACGTGTAGCCGCAGGCGCATTTAACCGTGGCCGTTTTCAGTTCGGGGTGAATTCCCTTTTTCATTGTTATTATCCTCCCTTGCTCATCGAATAGAGAAAGTCTTTATTACAATCCGTATCGGCCAATTTTTCAAGGAGAAACTCCATGGCCTCCACCGTGTTCATTGGCTGGAGCACTTTTCTGAGGAGCCAGATGCGCTGCAGGTCGTCGCTCCCGAGAAGCAGTTCCTCTTTTCTGGTGCCTGATTTGTTTATATCTATTGCGGGGAATACCCTCTTTTCGGCCAGCTTTCTGTCGAGATATATCTCGCAGTTGCCCGTTCCCTTGAACTCCTCGAAGATGACCTCGTCCATTCTGCTGCCCGTATCGATAAGGGCGGTGGCTATTATCGTAAGACTCCCGCCTTCCTCGATATTCTTGGCTGCTCCGAAGAAGCGCCGCGGCTTTTGCATTGCGGATGCGTCAATGCCGCCCGACAGGATCTTGCCGCTCGAAGGCACTACCGTGTTGTATGCCCTGGCGAGCCGGGTAATGGAGTCAAGCAGGATCACGACATCCTTCTTGTGTTCCACGAGACGTTTCGCCTTTTCGATGACTATCTCCGCTACCTGGACATGGCGCGTGGCCGGCTCGTCAAATGTCGAGCTTATAACCTCTCCGTCGACAGAGCGCATCATATCGGTAACTTCCTCGGGTCTTTCGTCGATCAAAAGGACGATGAGATATATCTCCTTGTGATTCTTTGTGAGGCTGTTGGCAATCGCTTGGAGGAGCATCGTTTTGCCCGTCCTGGGCGGCGCGACGATGAGGCCCCTCTGGCCTTTTCCGATCGGGGTAAAGAGGTCCATGACCCTCGTCGGCAGACCGTCATGGGCTGTCTCGAGTTTCGCCCGTTCGTTAGGATATATCGGGGTCAGGTTGTCGAATATTATTTTGTCGCGAACCACGCTCGGGTCGTCAAAATTTATCGATTCAACCTTAAGGAGGGCGAAATATTTTTCGTTGTCCTTTGGAGGCCTTATCTGCCCGGACGTTGTGTCGCCCGTTCTTAAGCCGAACTTCTTTATCTGGGACGGGGAAACGTATATATCGTCCGGCCCGGGAAGATAGTTCGAGTCGGTCGACCTTAAGAATCCAAAGCCTTCGGAGAGTATTTCAAGGACTCCTTCGCCGTATACGTTCTCATTCTTGTCCACGTATGCCTGCAGGATCGAAAATATAAGCTCTTGTTTTCTGAGTCCCGAGGCGTTCTCGATATTGAGATCGCGCGCAATTTGCGTCAGTTCGCCGATCTTTTTGCTTTTTAGGTCGTTGAGGTGCATTGAGTTCTTACCTCCCATTCATTATCCTTTCCATAAGGTTATCGATTTCCCGATCGAGATCTTCCCTGGTTCCACTGTTAAGAAGCACGTAGTCGGCCACTTTTTCCTTTTCCCCAAGCGGTATCTGGTGGGATATTCTTTTTTCTATATCGTGGGCTTCCATGCCCCGCAATTTCAGCCTCTGGCGAATGACGTCCATGTCCGCCGTAACGACAACTGTCTTGTCGAGCTCTTTGTAAAGCCCCGTCTCAAACAAAAGCGGCCCGTCGACAACGACCGTATCCCGGCCCGCATCTTTAAGGTCCCGGATCGTCTGCCATAAACGCCCGAGGATCCGGGGATGTGTTATCGCTTCGAGTTTCCGCAGCTTATCCTTGTCTGTGAAGACCGCATCCCGCAATTTTTCAACGATTACCGAACCATTCTCGACAAAGCCCGGGCCAAACGCGCGTTCAATATCCTCGTGAACCTCTTTGAGGGTAAGAACCTGTTTGGCCACGGCATCAAGGTCGATCACCGGGATCCCTTTTTTCTTCAGGGCCCGTGATGCCGTTGATTTGCCGCTTCCTATGATCCCGGTTATTCCTATAGTTATCATATGTCCAGGTTTCGGACGCTTAGGGCGTTATCTTCGATAAATGCCCTGCGGGTCTCTATATTATTTCCCATGAGAACGGTAAAAACCTGATCGGCCGCGACAGCATCGTCGACCGTAACCCTGACAAGCTTTCTCCTTTCAGGGTTCATGGTGGTTTCCCAGAGTTGGTCCGCGTTCATTTCGCCGAGGCCTTTATATCTCTGGATATTTATCCCTTCTTTACCTTTGTCCATTATGTATCGTAAAAAACCGTCCGGACTTAGCGTGACGGGCGGTTTGTTGCCGTCGGTGACCCGCACGCCTTCCTCATAAAACTTCCTGACATCCGCGTATGCCCGGTATGCCTCTTTGAAATCCCCTGCCGTGCATAATTCGTACTCGACGCGGACGACCCTTCCTCCCCCCTTGCCATTCAGTATCTCTGCCTCGACAAAGAAGAGGTTGTGCTCCCGGTCTCTGGTGAGTTTGCACTTATATCCGCGGGGCGCCAGGTGTGCTATCAGGTCTTCCAGTTTTTGAGCTTCCTGGAAATCTTCTCTCTTCGTAATGTCAAAGCGCATGAGGCCAAGGGATATTTCCCGTTCTATCCCGCCCATAAGCGAATTCCGCAGGAAAGTCTCGACCACTTTGATCTTCCCGACCCTCTCGGCGAGCTCCGCTCCTTCCTGGGTAGAACCGTTCACGGCGCACCGCGTTTTCTCCATTCCTCTCTGTGTTATCGCGCGCTCGAACTCGTCCTCGTCCTTGGCGTACGTTTCTTTGCTTCCGGCTTTTATCTTGTAAAGCGGTGGCTGGGCTATGAACAGGTGCCCTTCAGAAAGCAGGTCGGGCATCTGGCGATAGAAAAAAGTAAGGAGGAGGGTTCGTATGTGAGAACCGTCAACATCTGCATCTGTCATGATAATGACCTTGTGGTAGCGCAGCCGTCCTTTGCTCTCGGGCCCTATGCCGACGGCAAGATAGATTGAACGTATCTCCTGATTGGTCAGGACCTTTTCCTGTCTTGATTTCTCGACATTTAAAATTTTTCCTTTTAAGGGAAGTATCGCCTGCGTTTTTCTGTTTCGCCCCTGTTTGGCGGAGCCGCCCGCCGAATCGCCCTCGACAATGTAAAGCTCACATTGCGCCGGGTCGGTTTCCTGACAGTCGGCGAGTTTCCCGGGAAGGACTCCGCTCTCGATAAGGCTCTTGCTTTTTACCAGATCTTTCGCCTTTTTCGCAGCCTCGCGCGCCCTGCGGGCCTCCAGCGCCTTTCCTATAATTGCCTTGGCGATATGGGGATTAAGCTCAAGGTGTTCGGAGATCTTTTCATTGAGCAGGGACTCCACAAGGCCTTTCACCTCGCTGTTGCCCAGCTTGGTCTTGGTCTGCCCTTCGAACTGCGGGCTCTGGATCTTGATGTTTATTACAGCAACAAGGCCTTCTTTGATGTCATCGCCGCTCAAGTTTTCTTTTATCTTGCCCTGCATGTTTGCCTGGATGAATCCATTAACACACCGCGTGAGGGCACTCCGGAAACCCGCCACATGCGTACCGCCTTCTTTTGTATTCACATTGTTGACAAAACTTTGAATATTCTCGTTATACCCGTCGTTGTACTGAAGGGCAACCTCAAGCACTTCAAGGTTTTGCTTCGCGTTCACGACAAAGATCGGTTCATCAAAGAGAACCGTTTTGTTTGCATTAAGATATTTTACAAAGGACCTGATGCCGCCCTCGTGCTTGAAATCCTGCTTTCTTCCCTTTCTTTCGTCATTGAGAAGGATATGGATGCCGTTGTTGAGGAACGATATCTCCCTCATGCGGTGTGCAAGGGTATCATAACTGAACTCTGTCGTCTCAAAGATCGTTTCGTCGGCCTTGAACTTCACCTTCGTGCCGGTGCTCTCCGTATCGCCTATCACGGAAAGGTCGTTTGTCCTGATTCCCTGTTCATAACGCTGGCAATAGACCTTACCATCCCGCTTTACCTCGATCTCGAGATATTCCGACAGGGCATTAACGACAGAGAGGCCGACACCGTGGAGACCGGCTGAGTAACGGTATGTGTCCTTGTCAAATTTACCCCCGGCGTGAAGCATTGTCAAAACAACCTCAAGCGCCGACATGTTCTCTTCCGAATGCATCGCTACAGGTATACCCCTGCCGTTATCCTCGACTGTCACGCTGTTGTCGCGGTGTATCGTCACGGCGATCCTGTTGCAGTATCCTTCAAGGGCCTCGTCAACGCTGTTGTCAACAAGTTCATAAATAAGATGATGCAAGCCTTCAACATTCGTATTTCCAATATACATCGACGGAACTTTCCTGACTGCGTCAAGCCCGCCGAGTATTTTTATACTTTCCGCTCCGTATTCACCCATCGTTATATCCTTATCGGCATTACAATATTTTTATATCCTTCCACTTCTTTGGAATGGAACAAGACGGCACCATATGCTTTCGGCGCCGCGATCGTTATCTGATCCGTCGTAATATGGGTCACCAGGTCCAGGAGAAATTTTACATTAAAATTCATCGTGGCCGGTTCCCCTTCATATTTTATTGCTATTACTTCTTTCGCCCGTCCTATGTCCGATTCGGCCTCTATTGTCATTGAATCGCCGGCAAAGGTGATTTTGACGGGTTCCGATCTCCCGATGATCGAAGAGACCTTCTTGAGCCCTTTGAATAATAATTCCCTCTCAACCTCGGCTATATTGGGATTAGCTGCCGGCAGCACATGTTCATAAT
>CAIQJW010000047.1 GCA_903872255.1 uncultured delta proteobacterium
ATTTTAATATGTTTTGACGATAATTCTCTCCGAACAGTTGTTCGTGTTCGCCGTTTATCGCGACGACGATTTCGTTGTCAACATACTTCCTGATTTGTGAAAGCAACGGGGAAAAATATTGATCGAACCTTGTTTCGAATGTGGTGATTCCGATGGTAATCCCTTGGGGTCGGACGCCATCGTCACTACCGACAACGAGGCGTTTTGCCCGGTCAAATATGCTTTCTGCATTATTCATGATTCGTTTCATGTTAATACGCTCTCTTTACGGTGGAGGGGCCCCGGTTGCGCCAACCCGTCTTCGCAATATGTCGGAACATGTTTCCGCAAGTAGTAGGCCATGTTCCCGCCTTCTTTCCAGTGTTTGTCTCCCATTTCGCGCTGGTGCCACAGATGGAGTATCCGTGCCGTCCTGATCACCGAGGTCCCAGAGATTCCGGCCTTTACCATTCTGGTGGCAAAATCGAGATCCTCCCCTCCCCAACCGACGAAGTTTTCGTCATATCCGTTTACCATTTCGATATCTTCCTTGAATGCTGAAAAATGGCCTCCGAAAGAGACGCGGCGTGCCGACGTAAGGTGAAATTTTCTGAGCAACACCTGACGGCAGAAACGGCTGTGCTCCTTGAGAATATGTTCCTCAGGAAGTTCGGCATAGATCGATTCGAGCAGTGTTTCGGATGCGCCTTCTGAAATTATACGCCGGCATTGCTCTTCTGTCGTGTATTTGCACCGCCCGGCAGCGAAAAATCCTGGTTTTGCCACAGCAATATGTGCCTGAACAGCTCCGGGAAGGACGGCAAAATCGGCATCGAGAAAGATGATGTAGCTCCCGGAAGCGTGGCGGATGCCGTTGTTTCTGGTCGCGGATCTGCGGGGACCATTTCGCGGCAGCCAGGCATGGATGATCGGGAACTGATATTTAGGGATCATGCTTTTCAGACCCGAAACCACCGGCTCGCTCGACCCGTCATCGGCAATCACGACTTCATGGATTTGGTCTGCTGCATTGCGCAACGAGTCCAGGCAAACGGCCAGAAAGTCAAGACGTTCATAAACACAGATGACAACGCTTGTTTCCATTCAGTTTTTTACTCTCAAATAGCATTTACGGATCTTGTAGGCAAGTCGCCGTACCTTTGTTGCCGTGCTGCGTCGATAGGCCGGAATCGTACGTTCTATCTTCGGAAGTGCCGCCCCGGAAGCTTCCTGTATCCGTGATGTAAGAAACGGAAATATCTGGTACTCGTACAGAACCCTTCTCCGAGCCTCTTCTAATGCCGTCAGCCGCTGTTCCCAATTGTCTTCGCTTATGATCTCACGGATCTTTCTTATTGCCTCATCAGGCCTTGTTATGTCAATCCGGATGAAAGAATCATCCGGGAAATAGCGTTCAAGGTTATTACAACCGAAATACAGCGGGACAGTCCAGGAGAGAAAGCAATCTGCAAGTTTTTCGGTCCAATAGTCGGGCCAAAAGGTGTTTTCTACCGCCAGGGAGTAACGATACCTTGCAAGTCCGTCCCACTTGTCCTCAATGAAGTGGACGGCACGCCCGTAAAGATCTATATCCAAAGAGTTTCCTGCTTGAATGGCACGCAGGAGCGCATGCCTGGTAAAATGGCCCGGAAGGTCACGGCAGTCACCCACAACCCATGACAGGGGCCGATCCTTTTCAGGCATGGCACAGGTAGTCAATTCGTCAAAGCTGCGGTTGACATGCCACGGAAGGGCGGGATGGGATGTTATGTACCTTGAGTCATCTGACGGGATGAAATTGGTGTACACCCGGTCAATAGATTCGTGACCTTCTGCCATCCAGTCCGTGAATCCGCTAACATGGGGTTCCTGCATAACCGCCCAAACACGCCCCTTCGGGCACTTTGCATGGGTGTCGTGCTTCATCCGGTTGTTAAGCATGACAAGGAGGTCGCACTCCTCGACATCGTCTGCC
>CAIQJW010000048.1 GCA_903872255.1 uncultured delta proteobacterium
AAACTCTTCGGTTTCGTCGGCATATTTGGTTCCGTAATAAATATATCCGCCCGTGAGAGATAATTTCTTTATGGAGTACGTATAGCTGAGAGTAATGTCGGTCTCATCCCAGCCTTTTTGGAATTGATTGTTGAACGTTGCCGTTTTGGTGTCCCGTTGATTGGTATCCAGATTCCCCCAGAATGTGACAGAGAAATCTCTATATGATGCGGTGACAGAGGGCTGAATGACGGGACCGCTCCTTCCTATCTCATAACCTCGAAAGATATACCGGTTATACACACCGAGAGATGCATTCCCGGTTACCCGGGGCGCTTCAGGCTTCTCGACTTCTTCAGTCAGAGCGTAAGAAACGTGGAAACATATCGTGGCAGAGATCAACAGGAAAAGGACCAGAAACCTTCTCATACAATACCTCCCTAAATTCATTTAAGTGCATACCGCATGGCGTTAATGGGGAGCAACCAGCGTGCCATACGGACTAACTCAACGATATAGAAGGTAGTTTCGGTATTTATTGTGACAATGACGATACAAATATGTTGTTATGGCGGGGGTGGCAAGCCGGTATTAGGACAATAATGTTATCTATTGACCCGCGGCAACAGGCTGTTTAGTGCGCGGAAAATGGCATCTTTGTCGGGGGCGGCTTATACAGAAAAAGGGTAATTTCCGGTAAAGCATGCATCGCAGAACCTCTTACCCGCCACGTCCTTAAGGTCGGTTGTCGTCAGATAACGGAAGCTGTCTACGCCCAGGAGGTTCTTGAGTTGTTCATCGGTACGGTTTTTGGCGAGCAATTCACCCGGTTTTGCCATGGCCATCCCCATGAGGCACGGAAAGCGGGGCGGAGGGGCGGTCAGGCGCAGGTGAACCTTTGTGACTCCCGCCTCACGTAATTTCGGTATCAATACGAGAGCGGTTGAACCCCGGACCAAAAGGGAGTCGATAAGAAAAACTTCTTTTCCCTTGAGGAGTTCGCCATTTACCTGGAATTTTCTTTCAGCCTGGCTGTACCTGTCCTTTTCCGTGGATATGACAAAGATCCTTCCGATCTCCCCGATGGCCACAATAGCCATTTTGAACGGTATTCCCGTTGCGTGGTGAAAACCTGAAGCGGCAGGTATCGCGGCCCGGGGAATGGGAACGACAACATCTGCCTTTTCCGTTTCCGACTGAGCCAGTTTTTCTCCGATCTTTTCCCTGAACTCGTAGCTGTTCGTCGAGAAAACCTTGCTTGCCGGGGATGCGTAGTCGAGGCATTCGACGATGCACGGGTAAGGGTTGGGCGGAGCAAACGATCGTGTTGTGACATCATCGCCGTTAAAGATGGCCATCTCTCCAGGTTCCACGTCGCCGATCCATTCCAGGTCCCCATGAAACGCGCATGTCTCTGAGGCAATGGCCCAGGCGCAATCGTCGTCTTCGCCCCGCCGTGCGATCGACAGCGGTCTGAAGCCGAACGGGTCCCGGGCTGCTATGAGGTTGCCGTTATGCAGGATAATAATGCTGAAAGCGGATTGGCTCCCCAAAATACTGAGGGTGTTGTGGATCTTCTCGATCATATCCGAGCCGTGAGACCTCGCGATCATATGAAGGATGACTTCCGTATCGATATCTGTTTGGAAAAGGCTTCCAAATTCCTCCATCAATTGCCTGTACCGCGGGATATGGCCATTGTGGGTCACGGCTATCCTTTCCTTTCTGAAGCTCCCTACGATGGGCTGACTGTTTCTTTCCGTTGTCTCGCCCGTGGTCGGATAGCGGACATGACCGATAGCCGTCATCCCAAAGTTCAGCTTGCCGGGTAAGGTCGATTGAAATACGGAGCCAAGCTGCCTGACCTCGACGAAAGACCCGCCGCGCATGCTTGAAACGATGCCCCAACTCTCCTGGCCCCTGTGCGAAAGATTCTGAAGGCCCGTCATGACCTCGGCGGGGGCATTGCCTCTTCCAATAAATCCGAAAACTCCGCTCATAATTATTAACCTCGGACGTTAAATTACCATGTCGGAGACTGTGATTCAATAGGGAGGGGTTGTCTCCCTATCTTTCCATTGACATGCCGAAGTGCTCCTGTTATAAATTGACGTCGCATCTTCAGTAAAAATTCAGAACATTTTGGGGAGGGTCACATGAAATATATCGGTTGGGTATGTCTGCTGCTTGCTCTGGTGGTCTTCGCGGGTACGACGCATGCGGGCCCCGCAGAAACCTCTAAGTTCACGATATTGACGGAAGAATATCCGCCTGTCACGTTCATGAAGGACGGCAAAGTTTCCGGGTTTGTAACGGACATCGTGCGCGAGATCATGGCCCGTCAGAACGTGGCCGATACTATCCGGCTGACATCCTGGGACGAAGCCTATAATACCGCCCTCAAAGGTCCCAACGTAATCCTTTTCAGCACGGAAAGAACCGATAAACGCGAAAAACTTTTTCAGTGGGTTGGGCCGGTTGGAAAGAACAGTGCCGTCTTTTATGCCAAAAAAGGTTCCGGGATAAAGATTGCCAGCCTGGAAGATGCGAAGAAACTCGCGGGCATTGCCACGACAAAAGACTGGTTCACCGAACAGTATCTGAAAGGCCAGGGTTTTAAGAACCTGGTTGCCTCGCCCCTGCCCACGACGAACGTCAAGCAGATAATGGACGGAACCGTTCAGGTTTCCATCTTTACAGATATTACCGTTCCCGAGATCGTGAAAAATGCGGGATACGCTATGGAAAATATAGAGCCCGTCTTCGTAGTGAGCAATACGTATTTTTATATTGCGATGTCTCGCGGAGTGCCCGAGGAAACGGTCAAGAAATGGCAGTCTGTCCTCGATGATATGAAGAAAGACGGCACATTCGAAAAGATATACCGGAAATATATTCCCGGAGCAGATATTAAAGACCTTCTGAAGATATCAAAATAAGATCCTTCAGTTTCGTTGCAGAGGCGTTATCTATTACCGGGACTGGTTCTATGCCTAATATTCATTTGCCCTTAACCAGTTTTTCCATTACAATAACCTGATGGAACGTTTAGATCTTAAAGGTAAAACATGTCCCGTACCTGTCGTCGAAACGAAGAAGTTTCTTGAGACGAGGGCAGTTGATGCTATCGAGATCGTTGTTGACGATCCGACGGCAAGCGAGAATGTGCGCCGTTTCCTTGCGGCAAAGGGATATTCCACTTCCGTCGCCGAGGAAGACGGCATATACAGGATCGAGGGTTGCCGCGACGAAGCGCCTCTTGCCGGGCAGGCCGGGGAACACAGATCCCTGGTCTATGTAGACGGCGAGACCATGGGCAGGGGCAGCGAGGAACTCGGAAAGATCTTGTTGCGGGCTTTTCTCATCACGGTCAAGGAACTGGAAATACGTCCCTGGAGAATGGTATTCATCAATTCCGGGGTCAAGCTCGTCATATCTGATTCTGAATATTTGAATATTTTAAAAGATATCGAAGGCCTGGGCATCGAGATCATTGTCTGCGGCACGTGCCTGGATTATTATCATCTCAAGGAAAAGATCGGGGTCGGGCGTATCAGCAACATGTTCGAAATCATGACCTCATTCAACGAAGCGACCAACGTGATCAGGCCTTAAAGCCTGGCACGGGGGTTAAGGGCCATTCATGATCTATCTCGACAACGCGGCGACATCATTTCCCAAACCTGCTGAAACCATAGACAATCTCAATAATTTTGTAAGAAACATCGGCGGAAACCCCGGACGCAGCGGGCATACCCTGTCTCTTGAAGCGGCACGCGTGATATTTGAGGCACGTGAGAAGCTTACGTCTTTTATCGGGATGAAGAATTCGGAACGCCTGATATTTACTCAGAACGGTACGGAATCTCTGAATATGGCCCTTCTCGGTTTCCTTGAAGCCGGCGATCATGTGGTAACAACATCGATGGAGCACAACTCTGTCATGAGGCCGCTTGAATTTCTCCGCCGGAGCCGGGGAATAACATACACGGCTGTTCCATGCTGCAGTGAAGGCTTTGTCGATCTTGAACATCTCGGGAAATCTGTTACACCAAAAACGAAGGCCGTCATTATCAATCACGGGTCAAACGTGACCGGCGCCATACAGCCCCTTAAGGAAATAAGGAAGGTTATCGGGGATGCGTGCCTCATCGTTGATGCATGCCAGACAATGGGGTCCATAACGGTTGATATGGAAGCGGCAACGGCTGATATACTGTGTTTTTCATGCCACAAGTCACTCTTTTCCATCCAGGGAGTAGGGGCTTTGTACGTCCGGGAGGGTATCGAACTCGTCCCCCTCAAGTTTGGCGGTACCGGCAGCCGTTCCGAGTCTATAGAGCATCCCGTGTTCCTGCCGGACAAATACGAATGCGGCACTCCAAACACTCCCGGAATAGCGTCGCTTCTGGGTGGGCTCGCATTTATAGAAAAAGAAGGCCTTGCGAATATCGAAGCCAAAAAGCAGATGCTCCGGGCGCGATTGGTCGATGGCTTAAGGCAAACTCCAGGCACGCATGTCTATGGCCATGAGGGAAGGGCCCCGGCGTCCTATCTGGCGATCGTAGCTTTCAACATAGACGGGAAGCTTTCATCCGATACCGGGTATGAGCTCTCGAGGAGATCTATATTCGTCAGGATCGGGCTTCATTGTTCACCCGTTGCGCACCAGACGATAGGGACATTTCCCGCGGGCACTCTGCGCGCATCCCCGGGATACCTTACCGACGAGGCCGACATAGATACATTCATAGAGGCGGTCAGGGAAATTGCCGGTAAGTAAGCTCCTTTTTCTATTCAACACGATCCATGACGTGCTTCGCGCGGAGAAGCTTCTTAAAGAACATTTCATCGCGCATGAATTGATCCCGGTTCCGCGGAATTTAAGTTCCGATTGCGGTATGTCCATACTCCTTGACGGTGACCTTCAGGCGGTAATCATACTTCTTGCCGGTATTCAGACAACCGGCATCTATACGTTTGACGGACAGAACTACACCCCGGCCGGATGCGGCAATCCGGATCTACCCCGGACTTAATTCAAACAATCGAGCGTTGGCCCGTCTTTCAAATTTTTATGGCATCATGCGGGCACATCTCCTGGCAGCAATAACAGCGAATTCAGGCGGAATAATCGAATTTAACGCCCCTGTCATCGATCAGTATGGCCCCGGCCGGGCATACCTTCGCGCAAATGCCGCAAAGCTGGCAATTCTTGCGATCTGCCTTTGGTTTCCTGACGAACATATTGCGAAGAACTTTTTTTATAGGAGACGGGATGTTCCAGTCGGCAGCACATGACCTGGGCATCTGAAATGACGGCGGGGCAGGGGGCATTCCAAGGTCGATGACCTCGTATGAAGTGAGGAGCCCGTTTATCCTTGCACATTCGGTTACAGGATGGAATGCATCAGGACATAACCGCCGCTCGATAAAATCATCAAGAGCCATCGCGTTGCGGGAAAGTGCAATAATACCGAGATCGACGGGTGTTCCGTTGGATGGCCCGTTCCCGGACATGCCGAGTATCCCGTCGAGAATGTTCACGGACGGTGCGGCGATACGATGGATATCCACGAGGATCGAGGCAAAAAGCGATTTGTCGGTACCGGCTCGCAGGTGCCATCGGCCCTTGGCGAATCCCCGCACGAAGCCGAACGTATTCTTTACAGCGAGGGTCATGCCCATCATCCCGTGGGTCTTTAACTTGGGAACATTGATAACGTGATCATAACGATCCGGGTCCTCGCCAAACAGGAATTCATGATAAGGAGACACGCCCGCCCCATCGGTCCTCTTAAGGATCTCGTTGGTAAATGGAGCGATCTTGACACCGAACCGCGCGAGCATTTCGTTATATTGCCCGACCTTCAAAACGCGTTCCAGGGATTCGTATCCGGGGCTATCCCCGAGATAGACGGTGCATGAATGATCCTTCAAAAGTTCTATAAGGGCTGACAGAAACACGGGGTGGGTCGTTACTGCCCGTTCAGGCAATTTCCCCGAAAGAAGGTTGGGCTTGACGAGCACCCGTCCGGTTATTGCGAGGCCGGTCTCCCGGAGACCTCCTTCGATAAAGCTTTTTATCTTCTGCGGGTCATACGAGTCAATTGCTCCCGCTACTATCTTTTCCATCTGGTTTTTCCCGGGAGAAACTGACGTCTATGAACCGTATACAGAAGTCTCCTTCCTCGACCTTCCAGCAGATCCTGTTCCCGGTATTATTCAGATAATAATATACGGTATACCCGGGGCGCTCTTTATAGGGAACCGGGCCATCTGTCCGGATAGACCCTTTAAGGGTGAGATCTTCGATAATATCGTTTATTTGTATATTGAAAAGCCGGTAAAATTCATTTTCGTTTGTAAGCGTTTCCTCGTCGGTCCGCATTATGAAGTGATCCTCGGACCGGTCGATGGAGAGTATGGTCGTACCGAACGGACTGTATACCTCGAGAAACAAATTGTGCGGATACGTGACCTTAAGCGACATATCTCCAGCATATTGCCTGGTCTTGAGCATAACTTCGATCTCGCTCAAGGCTTCCATATGATCGAAATTGTCAGGCCAGGTAATGGATGCCGGCCGTAATCCGACATGAGCGCAGGAAATGAAAAGAAAGGGCAGGGCAACAAGGAAAATTACCGCCCTTCTCATCGTTTCTTCTCTTTGATCATATTGAGTTTTTGCTGGACGGAATTCTTCTTTGACGGGTCCTTTTCCAGGGATACCGATTTCTCGTAATGCTGAGCGGCCTTGGTATAATCATTCAAAGCGGTATAGACATCACCGAGATGTTCCTGGATCGTAGGGTCTTCAGGCATCAGGATGCCGGCTTTCTGGATCTCTTCCAACGCTGCTTTGAAATTTCCCTTTTTAAAATAAACCCATCCAAGACTGTCGATGATATAACCGTCTTCAGGGCGTTTTACGAGAGCCCGCCTGATCATCGATTCAGCCTCTTCTAGCTGAATGCCTTTCTCGGCAAGCGAATATCCTATAAAATTCAGGGCATTGGGTAAATCAGGATCTTTTGCCAGCAAGTCCCTCATTATGGCAAGCGCTTTTTCGTTGTCACCCTTTTTCTCATACAGCACACCGATCTGATAGAACACGTCAAGGTTGTCCGGCTCGAGCTTCCTTGCCTCCTCGAGGACCTTTATCCCATTGACGTAATCATTCTTTTCTTCATACAACATCGAGATAAGGATATACAATTCCGGTTTCTTTTGTATCTCCGGCAA
The DNA here is from genome assembly GCA_903872255.1 of uncultured delta proteobacterium. GTDB lineage: Bacteria > Desulfobacterota > Syntrophorhabdia > Syntrophorhabdales > Syntrophorhabdaceae > Delta-02. The sequence goes on from CAIQJW010000048.1 coordinate 7,225, forward strand.
ATATTTCGATATGGTCGTGATACCTTCATCTATCGTCCCGGACTTGATATAGATCAATGTCATCTGCTTGAGGGCCATAAGAAATTCTTCGGACTTCGGGTTTATCTTATTGAGCTCCTCAAGGGCTTTCTTAATATCTCCTTTTTCGCGCCACGACATCGCGAGATATATCCGGATGGTATCGTCGTTCTTTTCGGCAAGGGCCAGGTTGAATTCCCGGATCGCATCATCGTATCGCTCTTTTTCGTAATGCAATAACCCGATACGGACGCGAAGCGAGATATCATGGCGATCAAGGTCGGATAATTTTTCAAATTCCCCGATCGCTTTGTCGTATTCCTTCTGCCTGATGAAGATCGTAGCCAGCCGGGAGCGCGCCTTTTTGTCGGTGGGGTCCAGGGCAATTATCATCTGGTAATACTCAATGGCCTTTTTCGGATCACCTTCAATTTCATATATAGTGGCAACGTCAAGAAGCGCCGGCGTGAAATTAGGCTTGATCTCCAGCGCCTTCGTCAAATACTTCTTCGCCTTCGCATAATCCTTGGTCTCTCCGTAAAGCCGCCCGATATAATACAGGCCTATGATGTTGTCATCATCATAGGCAAGTATCTTCTCGTAAATTGCTACGGCTGCATCATACTGTCTCTCGCCGATATAGATCGAACCAAGGTACATGTAGGCCTCGGTATCTTCCGGATTAAGCTCTATACATTTCTCATAAAGAGCTTTGGCCTTGTATGTCACCCCTTTGGCAGCCTGGACACCAGCCATGAACATTAGAGTCGTCCTGCTTTCGGGGTTTATGGCTAGCGCCTCGTTAAGAAGCTCTTCCGCTTTTGCGAACTCCCCCTTCTTGATATATAGTGACGCCAGCGAGGTCCTGATCTCGGCCGAAGCGCTATCCCCCTTCAGGGCCCTCGTGTAATACTCCATTGCGTCAGTGTAATTTCCTGCTGATTCACTGATGTGACCGTGAAGGAAGAACCAGATGGGATCAGACGGGGTGGCTGCGTTAAGCTGTGTGCCGATAAGTACCAGGAACGATATCATCACTGCTTTAATTTTCATTACTCTCCATAATACCATAGAACATTTATGAAATCTAACCATAGAGGACGAGGGTAAGGTGCATTGACTTATTTTATAAGCCATCCGATGCGCGCCCATCGTATATAGTTAAGGGCATTCACGGCATTCGAGTCCCACGAGAAGTATAGGATAAGCGCCCTGCCAACCAGGTGTTTCTTATTGACATAGCCCCAGTAGCGGCTGTCCAGACTGTTGTCGCGATTATCCCCCATAACGAAATAAGAATCTTTCGGCACAGTGACCGGGTCGAGATTATCCTTGTCAACGAAAGGAACAAAGGCGCGTGAGCCATGTTCAGGCCTGTAATGTCCCCAGGGGTCCGCTATTCTCTTTCCGTTGATATGTATGGCCTTGTTCCTGATCTCCACCTTTTCGCCTTCTGTTGCGATCACCCGCTTGATATAATCCTTGCTCGGATCTTCCGGATAACGAAAAACGATGATGTCCCCCCGTTTGGGTTTGCCGGTCGCAAGAAGGACGGTATCCGTAAATGGCATCTTGACAACATAGCTCATCCTGTTGACGAGCAGGTGGTCACCAACGAGCAGGGTAGGTTCCATTGATCCCGAGGGTATCTTGTACGCCTGGATAACGAAACTTCTGACAACAAGCGCTATAAGGGCGGCGACTACGATCGATTCAATGTATTCTCTCGTCTTGCTTTTTTTCGTGTTCATCAATGCTCCTTCTTGTTTCTTCCGCCCGGTGCTATATCGTATCTACATCTTCACGGGTGCCGACACGCCGATGAGGCCGAGGCCGTCCCCGATAACGTCACGAAGAACTGCCAAAAGCAAAAGCCGGGCGCGAACAAGTCCGATATCATTTCCAAGAACCCGTGTTTTATTGTAGTAACTGTGGAAACGGCCGACAAGTTCCATCAGGTAAAACGTCACCCTGTGAGGCTCAAGGTTCCTGGCGCTGCCCTCGAGTACGTTGCTGTAACGGGTTATCCACCTGATGAGGTCCAGTTCTTCTTTGACCGTGAGGAGAGTGTAGTCGGCATCATCCAGTTTCTCCGTATCTATACCTGCCTCCCGTGCATTTCTGAAAATACTCTCTATCCGTGCGTGTGCGTATTGAACGTAATATACCGGATTTTCGTTGGATGTCCTTTTTGCAAGATCGAGATCAAATTCCAGGTGGGCATCACTCTTGCGCATGAGAAAGAAGAAACGGCATGCGTCGCGCCCAACTTCATCCATCACCTCTCTTAACGTGGTAAATTCGCCCGAGCGTGTGGACATGCCTACCGGCTTGCCGTCCTTGATCAACGTTACAAATTGAATAAGCAGGACCTTCAGGTCCTCCTTATTCCTCCCCAGCGCCTGCACGGATGCCCGAAGCCGGGGAATGTAACCATGGTGGTCAGAGCCCCATATGTCGACCAGGATATCGAATGACCGCTTGTATTTGTCGAGATGATATGCAATATCGGAGGTGAAATATGTCTTCTGCCCGTCGGACTTTATGAGGACCCTGTCCTCATCCTTTTCGTAAAGGCTCGTCTTAAACCAGAGCGCGTTGTCGCGCTCATAGGCAATGCCCCGTTCCTTCAGTATGTTCAGGGTCTCATCCACAATACCCGATTCATAGAGGGCTGATTCAAGGAAGTACTTATCGAAAGTTACGCCGAAATCGCCGAGGTCCTTTTTGATGCAGTCCATTATGATAGAGCTCGCATAGGACGCCAGGAATTCGACTGCTTCCTCTTCACCGGCTGGTACCGAAATGTTCTCATCGATGACCCGCCGGGCAATATCACGGACGTAGTCCCCCTGGTAAAGATCTTGCGCATAATCGACCGTTTCGCCCTTGATCTCTTTGAGCCTTAAGTACGTGGAGCGGCCGAGTGTCCGTATCTGCCTGCCGGCGTCGTTGATATAGTATTCCCTGCCCACATTATAGCCGGTCCTCTCAAGAAGGTTCGCCAGGACATCACCGACTGCCGCCCCCCTGCCGTGGCCGATGTGTAAAGGCCCCGTAGGATTGGCGCTTACAAATTCGATCAGCACATTACGGGACGACCCTACATCGGGGTAGAGGGCCCCGATGCCTTCCGAGGCTACCTTATGAAGCAATTTCTGCCAGAGGCTGTCTTTGAGTAAAAAGTTAATAAAGCCCGGGCCGGCTACCGAAACTGATTCGCAAAGATCGCTGCCCTTCATTGATTCTACGAGCTGCCGCGCGATATCTATCGGTTTCTTTCTCAGGTGAGGGGCAAGAATAAAGGCGATATTCGTGGAATAATCCCCGAAGCCTTCCTCCCGTGGGGTTTCAATTATGAAATTCAGTTTTACATCGGTGGGGATCAACCCGTCCGAACGGGCCTTATTTATACACTCATCTATTATCTTTGCTGGTATCGGTCTGAGCATCCCTTTTGTCCTTTTCTATCTGAAGGTCCTTCGTGAAATCAGGGCATCTCAGGGACACGTCTTTTCCATGGATGAATTTCTTCGTGCACCTCTCGCGCCATGCACATACCACGCAAAGGGTCGGTTCATCGCTCACAGATTCCCTCCAAGAAGTTCACTGTACAATTGAGGTTTTATCCCCTTGAGAATAGGCCATTCGCGCCGGATGAGCTTCAGCCGGTCGAAATCGACATCTGCGAGAAGGACCGTATCGGACCTGCCCGTCGGCCCGCCGATAAGTTCTCCCTCAGGGTTGACGCAGAAGCTCATACCATAGAAATCCTGGGCTTCCTCGCTGCCTGCCCTGTTTATACGCATAACATAGATCCCGTTTGTTATTGCATTGGATGAGATAACTGTCTGCCAGATATGCTGGGACTTAAATGCACATGATGTCGGGGCAAAGATAATGTCCGCGCCCTTTAGCGCAAGGATGCGCGAACCTTCAGGGAAAAAATTATCCCAAGATATCTGTATCCCGAATTTCCCATGGCGCGTTTCAAATACAGGAAGCCCCGTATCGCCCTGAGAGAAATAAAATTTCTCTTCCCATAAAGGTATATCGGTTATGTTCAATTTTCGGTATATTCCTAAAGTCCGGCCTCCATCAATGACAATGGCCGAATTGAAATAATTTCCGTCTATCTTTTCAAAAACAGGCAAAATTATGACGGTGTCCGTATCTTTTACCTGGTCCTTGAAAAGCCTGACCGTCTCTGAGGATGTTTCCTCTGCAAGCGCGAAGGCGGTTTCGTCACGGCCCTTGGGGAACCATGGTTGATTGAACAGCTCCTGAAAGCAGATAATTTTGGCGTTCTCGCTCAACGCGGCACTAAGAAGCCTCATCGCTGTACCGATGTTCTTATCCCTATCGTGAGTGCAGGCAAACTGTATTCCAGCTATTTTCATGGATATGTTTAACGACCATCCTTACGTTTTTGTCCGTCCGTGTTGAACATCGAGGCGGCAGCCAGATAATACCATAAAATTAGCGGTTTGTGGCGTAAATATCCTTAAATTGTCCGCAAAAGGAGATCATCTACTTTCCGGACGTAAGCGTTACTTAATAATTTTCGGCGAGAAGTTCGTAGTATGCCTGCGGATGGTCACATGCCGGGCATTTCTCGGGGGCTTCCACGCCCTCATGAACATAACCGCAATTTCTGCACCGCCACCTGGTAGCGGATGGCCGCTTAAAGACCGTACCGGCCTCGACATTTTTCAGAAGGATGCGGTAGCGTTTCTCGTGCTCCATTTCAACCTTTGCGATCTCACGGAACAGCCTGGCAATATCACCAAATCCTTCTTCTTCCGCAACCTTCGCCGCATCGGGGTAAAGGACCGTATGCTCGTGGTTCTCTCCTTCGGCCGCAGCTTTCAGGTTCTCGGCCGTTGTACCTATCACTCCGGCCGGGTATGATGCCGTTATCTCGACATCGCCGCCTTCCAGAAATGTGAAAAACTTCTTGGCATGTTCTTTTTCGTTATCGGCAGTATCCGAGAATATAAAGGATATTTGTTCATAGCCTTCTTTCTTTGCCTGGGACGCAAAATAGGTATACCTCATCCGCGCCTGCGATTCCCCCGCAAAGCTCGCCAGTAAATTTTTTTCGGTTCGTGTTCCCTTTAAAGTTTTCATACATCCTCCCCTCAAATTCTCTGATTATCGAATCGTTTAAGATTAATACAATTCCGGGAATTTAGTCAATCGGGGCCACATGTTCGGGCGATATCGGCCGCAAATATCCATTAACAGGCTTAAGGTCAAGGGTCTTCGGGCCTTGTGGGGTATAAATCGCTTTTAAGACCGCGTTTTTTATGATAATTTATCCAGAATGTTCGGCATCGGACTTCCTGAACTCATATTGATACTGATCGTGGCGTTACTGGTGGTAGGCCCCAAAAAACTGCCCGAACTTGCGCGGTCCCTGGGAAAAGCCCTGCACGACGTCAAATCGATGACCGAAGATGTAAAGCAGACCTTTGTCGGGGACATCGATCTGGAAGCAGACCTGGATAAGAACGAAGGAAAGGCCACCCCGGGCCCCGGGGGAGAACCTGATGCTCACAAAAAGGATGATAAGGTGCCGGAACCCGATACCGGCCAGCATACCCCTGAAAATGTGAAGTCCGACCCATACGGGAATCTTAAGGGGTAGATGGAGATAGACCGGCCGCGTATGGCGTATGTGGTTTGTCGGACTTGAGATGATCAAAAAAGCTGAACCAGATGAAAAGCAACCATTCGTATCACATCTTCAGGAATTAAGGCAGCGGATCATAATCTGCCTGGTGACAATTTGCGTTGCATTTCTGGTGACATATTACTTCCGGGAAAAGATCAATGTTTTCCTTTTA
>CAIQJW010000049.1 GCA_903872255.1 uncultured delta proteobacterium
ATATTTAATACAATGGGTCGGATCACGTTAAAGGCAGGATCGGGAACGAAAAGGGGGGGGTGTTGCCCTCGCCGTATCCTCGCTGTTTTTATCGTATGTGTTGCGATCTTATTAACGGCATCTCTGGCGAGCGCCCTTGATGTGCCGCCTCTAAAGGGACGCGTGAATGATTACGCGAACATAATCTCGCCGCAGGTACGGTCCCAGCTTGAAAATGAATTGAATAATTTTGAGAAATCGGATTCAACCCAGATCGTGATATTGACCATCAATTCGCTCGAGGGGGATTCGCTCGACGATTTCTCGATAAGGGCCGCAGAAGCCTGGAAAATAGGCCAGATGGGCAAGGATAATGGTGCTATTCTCCTCGTTTCCAAGAATGACCGTAAGACGCGGATCGAAGTCGGCCGGGGATTAGAAGGAAAACTTACTGATCTCGTGTCCGGCCGTATTATCCAGCTTGTCATTAACCCGCAGTTCAAACGCGGTGATTTTGACGCCGGTTTCCAGGCGGGCGTCCGGGCAATGATCGATGCGACACGAGGCGAATTCAAAGCAGATAAAGCGGCGCCGCGCGCGATCAAGAATCGGGGTCTCTCGTCGGCCTTACCCTTTATTATCTTCGGCGCGGTCTTCCTTCTTATACTCGGAAGGATCTCGCGTTTTCTCGGCGGTGGGGCCGGCCTCGTCGGTTTTGGCGCCTTAGGGATGATATTGGGTTTTCCCCTGGTGACCGCAATTCTTCTCGGTATCCTTGGCCTCGTCCTCGGGGTTTTTCTGCCGTTCTTGTTCGGCGGGAGCTCAGGCGGCGGCTCTGGTTTTGGAGGTTTCTGGACAGGCGGTGGCGGCGGCGGGTCAGATGGCGGCGGTATTGATTTCGGTGGCGGCGGCGGAGATTTCGGCGGCGGCGGGGCGTCGGGGGACTGGTAATGAACAAGGCCTTGCATTTTTTCAGTCATTTAGAGAAGGAAAAGATAAAAGAGGCGACGTCTGCGGCCGAATCGAAAACCATCGGCGAGATCGCTGTGATGGTTGTCAGTTCGAGCACGCGCTACCGGGAAGGGGAGGCCCTCGGCGCAATAACCCTTGGAAATGCCCTCGCTTTTTTGGTTACGGTCTCTTTTCTCCACGAGTCTCTCTGGTGGTATATCCTGCTTACCCTTGTCTTTTTTGTGCTTTCCTGGTTCATTTTGCAGAAAACACCGGCGGTCACCCTGCATTTTACGGGTACAAAGCGCCGGCAGCTGGCTGTGCGCGACAGGGCCATACGGGCCTTTTACGAAAAAGGCCTTCACAGGACCAGGAGCAAAACGGGGGTTTTGTTCTTCATCTCCCTGCTTGAAAGAAAGGTGTGGGTGCTCGCCGATAAAGGCATTCATGACAAGATCAGCCAGGCAAAGCTGAACACTTTCGCGAAAACGATCTCTACCGGCATCCGGAACGGGAATGCCTCAGACGCTCTTATCAAGGCGATCGAGGATACAGGGGAATTGCTTAACCAGCATTTTCCGATCGATGATGGTGATACGAACGAGTTGCCCGATACCATCATTTTTGGTGGTGAGGATGAGTGACCGGACTCCCATTTTATCGTCTCCTGCATTAGATTGACAATCTCACGAAGGATCAATGAAGGTGATTCGAAAGGTCACGTCATGCCCCGGTCAGGATACCATTTTATATGAATAAGCCCGCTAAACCAGAGCATGGTTATTGTATAGGCTGTGAAAATAAACATGGCTGTAAATCAAGGACCCCGCCCTGTATAGATGAGATGGCCCGGGATAATGTGAGCTCAGACTCCGGAAAACAGTACTTAAGATCGAAGAGAAGGCTGCATCTCTGCCGTGACTGTCCCTTTCTGCGTTCCTGCTGGACCATGACCGAATATCAGCGCCAGTGCCCCGGGTAAAGAAGGCTCCTTACTCCCTTTCATATCTTGAATTCCTGTACCGACTTCTCAAGGCTTACCGACAGGGTGCTCAACTCCAGGGCGGCCTGTGTGACCTGGTCGGCTGAATTAGAGGCCTCTTTCGTGACAGATGCCACCTGTTCAATGTCTTTTGCTATCTCATTCGTGGTCGAATTCATTTCCTCAATGGCGGCGGCTATCTGCTGGACCATCGACTGGAGACTCGATGCACTTTGCAGGATCTCGACAAGGGCGCTGCCGGCCTGCCCCGAAAGCTCGACACCGACCTGGACGCTCCGTGAGGCCTCATCCATTGAGTCGACGGCACGGTCGACACCCGTTCTTATCGAACCGATCATGCTTCCAATTTCCTGTGTCGATTTACTTGTCCTCTCCGCCAGTTTCTTGACCTCGTCAGCGACAACCGCAAATCCCCTGCCTGCTTCGCCGGCCCTGGCGGCCTCAATCGCAGCGTTGAGAGCGAGCAGGTTCGTCTGGTCGGCGATCTCGTTTATAACATTGACGATCTCGCCAATTTTCTGGGACTGGTTGCCGAGATCCTTGACGAACTCCGATGATTTATGGACTGTTTTCTCGATCTCCCTTACCTCATCGACCGACTTGTTTACGATCCCGTTGCCGTGCTCCGCGATGTTGACCATGTCTTTAGCAGAATCGGATATATTATTCGCATTCCGCGCGATATCAAGGGATGCCTGTGACATTTCTTCGGATGCGGTGGACACCTGGATGGTCCTTTCAACCTGGTCTGTGCCGCCTCTTGCAAGCTGTTCGGCGCTTACGCTGAGCTGGTGGCTCGCGGATGCAACACTGCTGGCGGACATCTTTACTTCAGATATCAGCCTTTTCCATTTATCGATCATCACTTGAAATGCCAGCATCTCGTCGCCCAGTTCGTCCTTGCGGTCCGTTGTGACATCAATCGCGAGATTGCCGTCGGCAAGTGTCCGGGCCACGGCTATATTTTTCTGGATCGGCACGGTAATACTCCGGGTAATGACGATGCTGATAAGGATACAGAAAACAATGGAGATGAGGCCGAAGGTGATAAGTATGACCTTTACCCTGTGATTGCCATCCACGATCTCGTTGTATTTTGCCTCGACCCCTTTTTCATAGTGCCGGGTAAGCTGCGAAATGATCTCGATAAATTTCGAAACTGCGGGGTCTATCTCGGAACTGTAGAGGGGCATTGCCGCCTTGAAATCGCCAGCCTGTATTAGTTCGCCGAGCTTTATATTGCGCGCGCGCGCCTCACCCACGGTTTTCTTGAATGTTTCGAGTATTGCCTTGCCTTCCTGTTCCGTTTCAAGCTTTTCGAGTTTTTCGAGAGCGGCCATATAAAGCTTTCTCTTTTCTGCCACAGCCTTCAAAGGTGCGGCATCCTTATTATAAACAGCCTTGCCGGTCTCTTTATTGATAAATTGAAGATTCGTGAGGATGGCATTGGCCGTCATGGCCTTCTGAAAATTCACGTTGGTTATTTCATTGGCCCTTGTGTCCGTGTCGGTCATATTCTTGTAACTGATGATGCACAGGAAAACGATGATGATGATAAAGATTATAAAACTTCCCGCAAGTCGCTTTCCTATCCTGATATTTTGCAACTTCATATCTCCCTCCAGAGGACTCATCGTAGTGAGCCTTTACCCCTTCTTGGTTTTTCGTCCATTCAAAGTTTTACTTAAATACCGGGAACGAAAGCCCGCAGAATAGAAAACCCGACCGTCACATTCACCTGTCATGTGTTGACGCATCCGGGAATGACCCCATGTATTACTCGGAAGATAGATCTATTTTTCTAGTTTGAAACATTGAACTACTTTATGAGGGATACTTCCCGGTATATGGATTCGATGGTTTGGGCATCGAGGCGGTTGAAATCAGTCTCTGAAGGGGTTACTATCATACCTCCCATCTCCATGACCGCGGGACTGACCATTATTTTTTGAGTATCTTCCCGGAAAAAGGCGGCGGGACGATGTGCGCGGCGCGGAAAAACAGCGAGGCTAAAATTGTTATCAATGTAATGCCCGATGATGTTTATCATCGGTTCATCGTTATGGCCTGTTTCTGTCCGGAGGGCATCGGCCAATTCCCTGAAAGCAGCGCAAACAGCCCCGGCATTGCTGCCCTCGATCACAATTATTTCCCTTCCCAGCCCCCGGCCCGAGGACACGGTTGTATGGTCTGTTTCACTCAAAACAGAAAACTTTTCCCTGAGTAAGAGGTCTTTTTCGATTGGCATCTCCCCCGACGGCACCGCCTGAAAATGCAGGTGGTCCGGGGCCGATGCCCCGCAGCGCGGCCCATTGTAAAGCATTGCGAAGTCGGGACCGATATCCTGCGTAATACGTAAAAAGTCGGTCATGCTGTCATATACGGATTGCGGCCGATGCGTTCTGTGCGCAACGGTCAGATGGAACGGCAGGATCGGTCTTGGATTGACCAGTATCAAAAAGTCATCCCCGTACATGATTGCCATTTGTTCAGCCGGCAGATTGTTTACACAGAGAAAACAGGGCCGTTCGCTGATCTCATCCGGCGTGACCGCCGCCAGTGTATTTACGGATCTTCCGGGATTATACATGAGTCTGATCGAGAAGCCGGAGCATTTAATATCACGTGTATTTGTATTACGTAATGAATCACAGGCATTTTTGAACTCGACCCAGGATTCCCGCTGCCAATCGACCAGTTGCCGGCAAAGAGTGCTGAGGGTGAGAAAAGGGGTATCGCCGCCGCCATCAAAGCGTGCCCAAATACGGTCCGTCAACGGGTCATTCATTGCGGCCGAGTTCCTGGCGTTTTGTAATTTCCTGACTGCGAAGAGAATCCTTGAAGATGTTGTTATTGTTTGATGCCTCTATTGAAAGCCCGGCATCGGTATTGCCCGGCCATCGACGGCACGAATAGAGGCTTTCGTATATCCTGCCTATCCTGTACTGCCTCGATATGCGAAGGGCAGCGGCGTAATCTTCCCCATAGCTCACGTTCAGGAAGCCGATCCGGCGCATGACCGTCGTGCTGAAGGCGCGCGGCGCACCCAATCCGTTGACCCTGAGCGCATTATTGTGGCCGTTCGTGTCCGTCCACTCACGGTGGTCGATAAGCCCCGGCGGGATCTGTTCGAGGTGTTCGTTCACGATCGTATATGAACCGACGACCATTGCATAGCTGCCATCCCGCATCGTGTCGATTATCGTTTCGAGCACCAGCTGGTTCTCGTAAAGATCGTCGGAATCGAGCTGCACTGCATACCGGCCGCATGCCTTGTCGTTGATGCCGAGATTCCAGCATCCGCCAATACCAAGGTCGAGACGCTCAGGGATTATGTGGACAATTGCCGGGTTTTTTTCGGCAAGGCCGGCAACTATATCGGTCGTACCGTCTGTCGAATGATTATCGATCACGATTATATTGAACGTGAAATCAGCTTCCTGCGTCAGGGCGCTGTGTACGGCATCGGAAATAGTATGACTCCTGTTCTTTACCGGGATAATGACAGACGCCTTTACGGGAAAAGGATCGGCAGGCTCCTCGATCAACTCGAGCCTATCCGGTGATATATACGCGCCAATTCTCTTTAAATGATCTGTAAAGATAGACTCCATTTCTTTCTGGATCTGCTGATTGCGGGGATCTACATATGCAAAAGCGGCCATCCCGTTCTCATCATGATGGGTGATGATGCTGTACAGCGCTTCCGGGACACGGTAGATGCTGTGATCGATGGACAGTTTGAGGCGCAGATCGTAAAGGGCCCCGTGACGGCACGTAGGGGTTTCACCGAAGAATTTCAAGGAAGTCCGTATATCGGGTACGCTTAAGAGGGCGAGATAACCAAAGTCGAAATCATCGCGGACGCTTCCCGTCTGATAATCGGTCAGGGGATGAAATATTTTCCCGCTCCCTGTGTCTTCGTAAAAATCGGAATAGACGAGGGCCGCATTCATTGACCTTGCCGCATCGGTCATCTTTTCCAGCGTGAGCGATCCCGACAGAACGGGGATGGAACC
>CAIQJW010000050.1 GCA_903872255.1 uncultured delta proteobacterium
CCCGCATTCGCGGGAATGACGGACTTAGGCGGTATTGTGGCATATTCCCCTTCGCCCAAAATGCCACAATTCTTCTTCCGTCCCGAAACGCAGAACGTAGAACGTGGAACGTAGAACGTTTTTCACTTCATAGACAGCCCTATTCTTTTCCGCATAAGGTCCACGGTGAGGACTGTTACTGTTACTTGTTGGTGGACTTTGACTACATCGGCGGCGTTTTTTACGAATTTGTTTGCTAGCTGGCTTATGTGCACCAGGCCGTCCTGGTGGACACCGATATCGACGAAGGCGCCGAACGCCGTTACATTTGTGACGATGCCCGGAAGCTTCATGCCGGACCTGAGGTCTTCCATTTTTTCTATGCCCTCTGCGAAAGCGAACGTTTGAAACTGGTCACGTGGGTCCCTTCCCGGGCGGGCAAGTTCGCTCATGATATCGGTTAGCGTCGGCATGCCGACTTCTTCCGAAACGTAGCGCGAAAGGTCTATTTTCTTTCTCAAGTTTGCATCTGCCATGAGGTCCCTGACAGTGCACCCGGCATCCTTTGCCATTGTCTGGACAAGGGGATACCTCTCGGGATGCACGGCGCTTGTGTCAAGCGGGTCCGAGGAACCGCGTATCCTCAAAAAACCTGCGGCTTGTTCGAAGGCCTTGGGGCCGAGGCGCGGAACCTTTTTGAGACCTTTGCGGGACGCAAAAGGCCCGTTTTCCATTCTATGGGCAACGATATTTTTTGCAAGCGACGTCCCGAGGCCGGATACATAGCTGAGCAGTTGGGAGCTGGCCGTGTTGAGTTCCACCCCGACGGCGTTGACGCAGCTCATCACTACGTCATCGAGGGTCTTTTTCAACGCTATCTGGTTCACATCGTGCTGATATTGGCCTACACCGATCGATTTAGGGTCTATCTTGACAAGTTCCGCCAACGGGTCCATGAGGCGCCTGCCTATTGAAACTGCGCCGCGTACGGTCACATCCTGATCGGGAAACTCCTCGCGCGCGATGTCGGAGGCCGAATAGATCGAGGCTCCGCTTTCATTCACACTGATAACCGGTATACGGTCCGGCAGGTCGAGCGTTTTCAAAAACGCCTCTGTTTCCCGCCCGGCGGTCCCGTTGCCGACGGCTATGGCCTCGATCTCATATTTATCGCAAAGTTCAACTGTCATCCGGCTGGCCTCAGTCAACTGCTTCTCCGACGAATGCGGATAGATGGCCTCGAAGCGCAGAAGCTTTCCCTGCCGGTCGAGGCAGACAACCTTGCAGCCCGTTCTGAAGCCGGGGTCGATAGCCATGACAGTCTTTTCTCCCAGCGGGGCCGCGAGGAGCAACTGGCGCAGGTTATCGGCGAACACTTTTATAGCTTCTTCGTCGGCCCGCGTTTTCATTGCGAGGCGCACGTCGGTCTCCAGGGACGGAGATAGCAGCCGTTCATAACCGTCTTCAATCGCCTGCACGACCTGATCGGGCGACGGCGTATCCGCCTTGATAAAATGTGCCTTGAGCCAACCTAACGCCTCGTCGTCACATCCCGTGATATGCAGGTTCAGGAAACCTTCTCTTTCGCCCCGCCGCAAGGCAAGGACACGATGGGACGGTGCTGCCTTGACGGGCTCTTCCCACCCGTAATAATCAGTGAACTTGACGCCCTCCCCTTCTTTCCCGAGGACAACCCGCGATGCTATCCTCCCCTTGGTGAGGAGCATTTCCCGCAGGGCCGAGCGGGTATCTACGTCTTCGCTTATCCATTCAGCGATAATATCCCGTGCACCGGCCAGGGCATCTTCTGCGGTTTCCACGCCTTTTTCGCTGTCAATGAATTCAAGGGCCTTCTCAAGCGGATCAAAACCGGGCGGTGTGTCACCCGACGGCTCGAAAATGCACCGGGCCAGCGGCTCCAGGCCTTTTTCCCGCGCAATCGTCGCGCGTGTTCTGCGCTTTGGACGAAATGGCAGGTAAAGGTCTTCCAAGATCGTCAGGGTCTCCGCTTTTTCAAGTTGGCCTTTAAGCTCGTCCGTCAATAAGCCGCGCTCGCCCAACGAATTGAGGATGGAATCCCGCCGTTTATCCAATTCACCGAGTTGCTCAACCCGGTCCCGGATAGCGGTTATCGCCACTTCATCGAGCGATCCCGTGGCTTCCTTCCGGTACCGTGCAATAAACGGGACCGTAGCCCCGTCAGCCAAAAGCGTCGCAGCAGCCTTCACCTTATCCGGCGCAAGCGCCAGTTCTATAGAAATTTTCTGTATATGCTGAATATTCATATTGCCTCTCAGGTATTAACAACGAACCACAGATCAAAGGTTGTAAGTAACAGGATAGAACAAAGGACGGCAAAGGTACAGCGGATTCCGGCGCCGTGCAGGGTACCCGATCCGGAATGAAGTACAAAAACCTGGAATTTAAAACGTGGAACGTGGAACGTGGAACGTGGAACCGTTTTCTTCCATTAACTTTCGAGAATGAAGATCACTTCGAGGGTTACGCGAAATTCAATTATTTTCCCGTCTTCGACTCGAGCGCGCTGTTCTTTGACGCGCAGGCCCGTTATTCCGCGAAGCGTCTTTGACGCTCGTCTGAAACCTACAACGATGGCATCTTCAAAGCTTTTCGGAGATCCGGAAATGACTTCCGTTATTCGTGCCACTCTGCCATCAGACCTCATTTATACCCTCCCGATCTTTTTTATCAAGGTTATCAAGGTAAGTATGCGGTGTCAACTGCTTTTTCGGCCCATATGATACCGTGAAGAGTAAGGAGTGAGGAGTTAAAAAAATATATTGTTCCTTTCTCGTCACCCCGGATCGGCTACTCTCTGAGTGCCGGAATCATTGCCCCCCGCCGTCATCCACCACCCGAGCCGTCATCCCGGGGCTTGACCCCTGGATCCAAGGTTTTGTTTTTATTATTGTTTCTGGTTTTAAGGTTTGCAAGGGGTTCAAAAAGAAAAGCCGTTTTTTTCAACTCCTCACTCCTTGCTCCTCACTCCTTGCTCCTCACTCCTTGCTCCTCACGTTTCA
>CAIQJW010000051.1 GCA_903872255.1 uncultured delta proteobacterium
CCTCTGGTTCTTTTTCTTTCTTTCATTATCCTCGGGAAAGATCAGTAAGTACATGTTGCCGGCGCTCCCGGCGCTTGCCGTCATTGTTACCAGTTCAATAATGGAACTGGACAGGCTCTATAGCAAGGTCGCCTTTTCGATATTGGCCGCCGTATTCTGCTGTCTCGGCATAGCTCTGTTTGTTTACAATTTTTCCCAATACCGGGAATTCATGCCCGAAAGAATCATTCTCGGTGCCCTCAGTATCTGCGCTGGCGTCTGTATCTTTGTCTCTGTTAAATTTTCGGCAGCCAGAAAAGCTTTTGCATGTGTTGCGATATTTCTAGGGCTCGCATATATGACAGGCAATGTAACTGTTTTTGAAAAACTGAACCATTACAAATCCCCAAAACCTGTGAGCGAAAAAATCCGGGCCCTTGCGGGTGACACAGTCCCCTGGGTATATTACGGCAGTATGCGCGGGGTATATGTATACTATGTCGGCAGGTTTGCCGTGCATATAGACGAAAATGATGTAAAAGGACTTCGGGAATTTACACGAAATGAAAGGGAATTCTATTTGCTCACCCGTAAACGTGACGCAGACCAGGTGAAAGATGCCGCCCCCGGCGCCGTCATAAGCTCGCAGGAGACAATCGGAGATACACCCATGGTCATCTTTCACTATACTAAAAAAGGTAATGGGTAATTTGATCAGGCAAAAAAAGCTTGCCGGATTCATCGGCATCCTCCTTGTACTATCCTACATTTTTCTCTTTTCGGGGCTTGGCTCGTATTCCCTGAAGGAACCGGATGAAGGCCGTTATGCCGAGATCCCGCGCGAGATGGTGGAAAGCGGCGATTATACCGTGCCCAGGCTTAATGATGTCCGCTACTTCGAGAAACCTCCCCTGCTTTACTGGACGGTCGCGTTGTCCTATAAGATCTTCGGCATAAGCGAATGGTCCTTCAGGTTCCCGAACGCGCTTGCCGCGGCCCTCTCAGTTTTCAGCCTTTTCTTTTTCGTACGGCGATGGGCCGATGATTTCGCCGCTTTCCTCGGGTCGCTCGTTCTCTTATCGTCGTTCGGCTTCTTCGCCATGGCCCGGATCGTTACGACGGATATGGTCCTGACATTCTGGCTTTTTCTCTCGCTATTATGTTTTTACAGCTATTACCGGGAAAGATCGGCCGCTTTTCTCTGGGGGTTTTATGCCGCAATGGCTCTTGCCACGCTTACAAAAGGCCCTGTCGCGCCGGTCCTTTTGTGCGCCGCAATCTTAATTTTTCTATTCATGGAAAGAGATCTCGCTTTTATAAAGGAAATGAAACTCGTGCGCGGTATTGCGCTTTATTGCATAATCGCAGCGCCGTGGTTCATAGTGATCTCTATCAGGGAAAAAGAATTTTTTAATTTCTTTTTTGTCGATCAGCATCTGCTCAGGTTTATCTCGACGAAGCATAAACGCAGCGGGCCAATTTACTATTTTCTCCCGATACTTTTCGGAGGGATGCTTCCCTGGTCACTATACATCCCGCGTGCATTTGCCATGGCCTTGAAACGATCGGACTTACGGTTGTTTGCCATATGGTCCGTACTTGTGTTTGCATTTTTCACTTTGTCGGGATCGAAACTTCCTCCGTATATACTCCCTGTTTTCCCGACACTCTCAATACTTGTCGGTGTGCTTTTTTCTGAAAACCGAGAGTCGCCATTTTGCCGGCCCTGGGAAAAGATCGCGCACTGTATACTTATGGCCGTCGTTGCCTTATCCTTTCTTCTGTATCTCAGTCCCTCTTTCATGGCATATGTTGGTGAGATGACGATGGATGCGCTGTCCATCGCCAGGGACCTCATCTATTTTTCTCTTGCAATATCTTTGAGTTCGGCTGTTTGCCTCATATTGTTCTTATTAAGGCCCTTCAGGCTGCCGAAAAATATTTTCGCGCTTCTGCTCTTTTTTTCACTGTCCATTATCATTGCGATTCTAGCCCATTCCGGGGTGCTCGACAGGGTGAACACCGCAAAGGCCCTTGCCTTAACGGTTAAAGAACAAGGAAGCAGGCCTGACATTATCATAAACTATTCCTCGCTCGATCAGACGTTGCCCTTCTATCTCAAGCGGCCCGTTGTCATTGCATCATATAAGGGTGAGCTCGCCATGGGCTCCGTCTACGAGGATTCCCGTAAATATTTCATGGATGAAAAAGAGTTTCTAGATATTCTCGGATCCGGGAAGAAAGTGCTGTTTGTGACCAAACATAAGAGGATCAAGAATGTGCAGAAGCAATTTTCCGGTCCAATAAAAATATTGAAATGCCAGAACGATAGATGCCTTCTTTCAAACTATTGATGAAAGACTTTTCCAGCTTGTCCCGGCAAATTCCCGCGAGAACCGTATACGCTTCCAACGGGCCGCCTGCGTCACTCATGCTATGGGTCCTTTTCATTATTTGTTTCTTGAGCATGTTCCGTCCCGGTCAGGCGCTGGGCGGCGAAAAAAGCCGGGACGTCGCGCAAAGTTTACGGGCCATTTTGAGCGATCCTGCAGTACGTCCGGCAAAGATCGGCATCGTCGTCCATTCGATGACAACGGGAAGAAACATTTTCGAATACAACGCCGACAAACGATTGGTGCCTGCATCCAACATGAAGCTTCTTACAAGCGCAGCGGCCCTCGTCGTACTCACTCCCGATTTTCGTTATGAGACCCGGCTCATGACAAACGGTCATGTCCGGGCCGGGATACTTCACGGTGACCTTTTTATCGAGGGATCAGGTGACCCTACGATATCCGGGTACTTCAACGATAACGATCCCGTGTACGTATTCAAGGATTGGACAAAACGCCTCACAGAAATGGGCATTCGCGAGATAAACGGCGATGTGATCATCGATAATTCGGGGTTTCCCGAAAGTCCTTACGGCGAAGGCTGGGATATGGACGACACGGCACGCTGCTTTAGCGCACCCCGGGATGCCTTTACATTCAACAATAACTGCATACAGCTCGAGATCATTCCCGGATCGCAGAAAGACCGGGGATTTCAATTTATCATGGAACCTGTGAGCGATTACATACGGCTCGTCAATCGTCTTGATTCCCGGAAAACGGCGGGCCGGGATGCGGTCTCTCTGAATTATCGAGACCCGCGGACCCTGGAGGTCCGGGGATCGAAACGGTTAGGAAGCGCCACAACAATTCATTACGTTGCCGTCCGTTATCCTGCTGAGTTCGGGGCGTTCGTCTTCAAGGAAACGCTTGCGTTGGGCGGGATAAAAATGACTGGAGATATC
>CAIQJW010000052.1 GCA_903872255.1 uncultured delta proteobacterium
CACGCACCGTTCGTTGCGGCCGCAGGCGCCCAGTTTTTCGGCATTGACAGCTTTACCGGCCTTCCCAACCTGAAAGACCTCAAATCGATCTTTGAGATGCCCCAGTATATCAAGTGGCAGTCATTCCGCGAATCCGAGGATTCACGGAATGTTGCCCTCGCACTCCCTCATTTCCTGCTCAGGATCCCTTACGGCCCGGACACCAAGCCTGTAAAGGGATTTAGCTACAAAGAGAGCACGTCCGGCGGCGACGGCAGTTTTCTCTGGGGAAATGCGGCATTTGCGTTCGCATCGCGGATAACGGACAGCTTTGCCAAGTATCGCTGGTGCGCAAACATCATCGGCCCGCAGGGAGGCGGGGCAGTGGAAGACCTGCCCGTCTATCAGTATGAAGCCATGGGCGAACTCCAGACGAAGATACCGACAGAGGTGCTTATCTCTGAGCGGAGGGAATTTGAACTGGCGGAAGAAGGCTTTATGGCCCTTACGATGCGCAAAGGCAGCGATAACGCGGCGTTCTTCTCTGCAAATTCGACGCAGAAACCGAAGGTGTTCGCAAATACCCCGGAAGGCAAGCAGGCAGAGCTCAATTACAAGCTTGGAACGCAGTTGCCGTACACGTTCATCGTCAGCCGCCTTGCCCACTATATAAAGGTCATCCAGCGTGAAAATATCGGGACCTGGAAGGAAAGGGGCGATCTGGAAACTGAACTTAATAACTGGATTCGGCAGTATGTGGCCGATCAGGACAACCCGTCCGCGGGTGTTCGTTCGCGCCGGCCGCTGAGAAAGGCCAGCATACAGGTGGCAGATGTCGAAGGCGAGCCCGGTTGGTACAGGGTAAATATGTCGGTACAGCCTCACTTTAAGTACATGGGGGCTTCTTTTACACTTTCTCTCGTAGGAAAGCTGGATAAGGAGTAATCGAGCAGTCTCAGTGTTCAATCGAAAAAGGAGGGATTTACAATGGCAATGACCTGTTACATGACCATCAAAGCAAAAAACCAGGGAGATATCCAGGGGGACTGCACACAGCAGGGACGTGAAAATACGATTATCTGCTATGCCCTGGACCACACGGTCGAGATACCGCGGGATACACACACGGGCCTCGCAACCGGGCAGCGCATCCACAAACCGTTCAAGGTTGTCACACACATAGGCAAACACACCCCCAAGATCTTTCAGGCGTGCTGCAGCGGCGAGCATATGGATGTCGAACTCCAGCAGTACAGGATCAACGAAAAGGGGCAGGAAGAGAAATATTTTACCGTCAAACTTCAGGAGGCCATAATCGTTGAATCGCGCGAATGGTATCCTGAGACGTTCGTCGAAGAGAATAAGCCGTACAAACATATGGAAGATATCCTCTTCACCTATGAGACCGTTATCTGGACATACGTCCCGGACGGCATCGAGGCCCAGGATTCCTGGAAAAAGCCCGTATCATCATAAGTGAAGGACTAGCCCGGCTACTACATCAAGGAGTGATTTACAATGGCAATGACCTGTTACATGACCATCAAAGCAAAAAGCCAGGGGGATATCCAGGGGGACTGCACACAGCAGGGACGTGAGAATACGATTATCTGCTATGCCCTGGACCACACAGTCGAGATCCCGAGGGATACCCATTCGGGCCTTGCTACCGGGCAGCGCATTCATAAGCCGCTGCGCGTAGAAACCAACATAGGCAAACATAGCCCCAAGATCTTTCAGGCGTGCTGCACCGGCGAGCATATGGATGTCGAACTCCAGCAGTACAGGATCAACGAAAAGGGGCAGGAAGAGAAATATTTTACCGTCAAACTTCAGGAGGCCATAATCGTTGAATCACGCGAATGGTATCCTGAAACGTTCGTCGAGATCAATAGGCCCTACAAGCATATGCAGGACATTCTTTTCACGTATGAAACGATCATCTGGACATATGTGCCTGATGGTATCGAGGCGGAGGATTCCTGGAAAAAACCGATCACTTCCTGATCGAACGATCATTTTTGATAACTCCAGGAATTCTGCTTATCAGGATTTCAAGTCAGCAGGGGCCGGCCGCATCCGGGGCCCCTGCTTATACCTTTGCCGACCCTGTATGAACATCCATGTATAAAGAGCGACTAACCCAGAGAATCCGGAACCTCGAGCGAAAAGGCAGCGGAAAGGCTGTCGACGATCTTTCCCATATCGTAAATTCGATCATTAATCATCTCCAGAGAGTCCTTAACACCCGCCAGGGGAGTGTGCCTATCGCCGAAGACTACGGGATGCCGGATTTTACCAATTATCAGGGTCTCGGCGTTGACGAACAGGCAAAAGAGATCTCCGATATCCTACGGAACATGATCCTCAAGTACGAACCAAGGCTCCACCGGGCCCAGGTGGTATACGAACCAGACAAGAACGATTTGCTGTCGCTGCGATTTAAGCTTCAGACAGAGATCGTCCACGGAAGGGATGAAAAATCGGTTGTCGAGCTAGAGACGGTGATAAGCTCCGAAGGAAAGGTACGGGTAGAAAGATAGTATAACGAGAGGGGCTATTGTTTAACAAATATTACCAGCAGGAACTGCAGAATCTCCGCGAACTGGCCGCCGAGTTTGC
>CAIQJW010000053.1 GCA_903872255.1 uncultured delta proteobacterium
ACCGTGTACCACCAGTAGGTCACCAGTCCCCAAATCCCCAGGCATATCGCGACAAGAGCAATAACGATGTTTATCATGATAATCCTCCTTCCTTTCCTAATAGTGTGCTATTTAAACTGCTATTTGCTGCTGCGTCTCTCTTCAATATCAATTGCTTTCTTGAAATACTTCACCGCCTCATCCCGCATTCCCTTCGACTCATAGGCAAAACCGAGGCTCTGATAGGCCTTGACAAATTCAGGTCTGAACGCGATGGCCTTCTGATAGGCCTCAATTGCCTGATCATGCTCTGAGCGGGCATCAAATATGAGCCCCAGCTTATAATGCGCTTCGGCATAGCCGGGGTTAAGTTCCACAGCTTTCCGGAGGGCATCCACCGCTTCCTGATTTTCATCAAGGGCAAAATGAGCGGAACCCAGGAGATAAAAAGCCTGGGCGTTACTGTTATCCAGAACCACAACCTTTTTAAAAGTCTCGCGGCCTTCACTGAACTGGCCCGCATTAATATATACGTTTCCCAGCTTAAAAAGGGCATCCATGTTGTTCGGTTCGGATGCAAGTATTTTCCTGTAGATCTCTGCCGCTCCCTGATGGTCTCCCTTTTCCTCCAATTCCTTGCTGATTTCCTGGAATATCTCTTTTGATTCTTCCTGGTTGAGGCTGAACATATTGTTGTATTGATTAACCTTCCTGTCCAAAAATTTCTGAAAGTTTATGGAAAAAGCCTTACCAAAATACATCAGATCACTTTTCTTGAAAACATCCATACTGCCCTCCCTCGTAATAATTAATCGCCATCAATATCGTATCTGCCCAGACGATGACCTTCCCGCATGAGCGGTAGTCCCGTCAGAAGTTGCCAAATACAGTCTTTTTTATCGGGAAGCAATTAATTGATATACCCCCGACTTCCCTCATCCTTGCAGCGATTGCTTCCTTTACCTTTTCCCCGACCATGTGGGCCTCCAGGACTGATTTCTTCTCAGAAACATCAATGACCAGATCAATCCAATTCTTCTGGCCCATACGTCTCGCATTTATAGACCGGACGCCTTCTACCCCTTCTACGGCAAGGCTTATCTCCACTACCTGATCGATGATCCTTTTATCGGAAGAAGAATCTATCAGGCCGTGGATGCCCTGAAGAAACATTTCCATACTCATGTGATAGATTAACAAAGCCACAAAGCCGGCAGCTATGGCATCGGCATAAATGAAACCCATTTTTGTCCCGATAAGACCAAGCAGCACTGCTGCTGCCGAAAAACAATCCGCCCTGCTTTCATACGCGTCTGCGATGATCGCCGGGCTCCCAAGCTGCGTACCGGCACATATGTTCGATCTGTACAATACAAAGCTGTAAAGTAAACAGACCGCAGTGGCAAACAAGGAGGCATTGAGAGGAACCTCATGAATCCCGTTCACAAAAGCCAGCACGTCATCCCACATGATCAGCGAGGCGCATATAAAAAGGAAGCTGGCGGCAAAGAGGGTGCTCAAATATTCAACCTTGCCGTAGCCGTAAGGGTGATCCTCGTCGTGAGGCTTTCCTGCTATCTTCAGCGCAAGGAGAATAAAACCCGAAGCAAAGGCATCGGCTATGGAGTGGACCCCGTCTGCCACCAGCCCTTTACTGCCGGTAAGCATTCCCACAGAAATCTTGAATGCCGCCGCAAGGGCGTTCCCGACAAGGCTCATCCGGGGAGATAATTTCCCGCATCTTTCGCATTCAGGGTACCTCATAATGCTACCGCTCTCGCTCCTGCTATTTTAAAATCCCTTCATAAACATCCAAGTTTTCTTTTAATGACGCATAATTCAAGGGCCCGTACAGAAAAGGCCGTTCCCTGAACCCTAATATCGTCGCCATGATCCTGTGAGGAAAAAGGCGACACACCAAATTATATTGGTACGTGCACTGATTATAGCTTAACCTCTCGGTGATTACCCTTAACCCGGTTTCCTGAATCGTCTCCATTAAAAGCACATAGGGGCCTTTTGATTTCAGGGCGGGATACTTTTCTACTAACAGATCGAGCTCCCTTACCAGCTTGAGGATCTCTTGCCCTTCGCTTTTTACTATCTGCGCCTGCGGCCCGTGCGCCTTGGTCAGTCTGTGCAACTCGATCACACGGCTCTCGATTTTCTCCTCCATGGCCGTATACGCGAGGACAGCGTTCCGGCATGAGGCAAGAACAACCTGCTTCCGCTGCACCTCAAGCAGCAGCCTGCCATGCGCAACCTCAAGAAAGTGCTCCATATCCACTAGCTCATTGTAGGTACGCAGGCAATATCCAAACATGCCCATCAGGAAAATAACTCCCGCTACAGCAACGATCAATTCACTTGAATCTAAACGTTTCTTCATCCCTTTCCCGCAGAAGATCCATGCCGCCTCTCATTCTGATAATACCGACTTTTCACAGGGAAAGCATGGTTTTATCAGCCGCCTTTTACGGCACATAAGGTTCGACGGAAACGGATACATGGCTGATATCAGGTAATCCTTTAATAATACTTTCCTTTACCTGGAGGCCTATCATGTACCCCTCGCTTGCAGATTTGTTATAATCTACCTTGATGGTCAAATCGACCCACAGGCCCTGGCCTAACTGGCGGGTATTAAGCTTGCTCACCCTGCGGACACCGGGAACAAGTTCCGCTATCGACGTAATCTCTGATCCGATCTCGACATTAACGGAACGGTCCAGCACTCCGTTGAGACCATCTTTAAGCATTACCACGCTTAACCGCATCAAATCAATTGTTTCGATAACCGCTACCAGCGGGTCGAGAAACAATAGACCCATTTTGGCCCCGATGATGGCCAGGACCACAAAAAATGAAGCGATGGCATCTGAATGATGATGTTTCGCGATGGCCAGAATTGACGGGTGGTTTTGTCTGGTCCCGACGCAGAGCAAATACTTATAGAGCTTATAGTTGGCAATAACCGATATGCACCCCGCCCAAAGGGCAACGCTTTCCGGGGCCTGAAGCTGTCCGTAAAAACACGTCCATACATCCCTAACGGAATGGACAAGGAGGAACATGCAGGCAATAAGAATGGCAACCCCGATAAAAAGCATTGCCACGAATTCAATCTTGCCATGTCCGTAAGGGTGCGCGCCATCAGGCGGCTTCTCGGAAGCCCTGATACCAATGAACACGACCATCGAGGTTACAAAATCCTTGACAGCATAAAGCGAATTGGCCAGGATGGCCTTGCTGCCGCTCACAAAACCGATAATAATCAAAAAGACTGCCAGCATCAGGCTGAGGAGGGCGGAGACCATCGGCGCCTTCCTCCCGCAACTCTCGCAAGCCTGGTTATAGGGCAATTTTACCGAACTACATGACATAGCGTGCACGTTCCCCTGTTTCTGTGAGGCGGAGTCGCACCTTTGCGGATGGCGGGCGCGACCTTTGTCAGGACATCGCCCTGATCTTTCGCCAGTTGACCGGCATTCAGGGGCGTCTTGGAAATGGCATGGCATTTGTTGCAGGGCCCATAGCGGCCATGGGGGCTCTTATCTGTTGCCAGGATCATCGGAGCGGCTTCCATCTGGGCAACGCCCAGTGCCTCGGTACTGAAAATCACAATGTCCTTATATTTGCCGGCGCTAAAAACAGAAACGGTTACCCGCTTCGATTGGGCCACATCTTTGGTCGCAAGCTGGAATGATTTGAGGTCTAAGATCTTCTTGCCGTTTATCGCAGTGATCACATCGCCCGCATAGAGCCCCGCAGCCGCTGAGAGCAACGTCACTTCGTCGAGCAAGACCCCCACGACATCGGGCGGTATCGAATTTGCCTTGGCGATGGCCGGGGTTAAAGGGATGACCTCCCCCCCGATCCAGTGTCCTTCCTGTAGTGTCTTATCGGGCACAGTGGTAGGCTTCAGGGGGCCACTCTGATTTCCCTGCGGCGCACCGGGCCGATTCGGTGGCTGAACCGGATTCCGCGGGTCGGGCGGGTTGATCTGGTTTTGCTGCCCGGCGACGGGTCCGGCGGCGCCAACAGCATTGGGGTCTTCCGTAGCCGTACCCTCCCGTATCCGTTCTTGTTCCATTCTTACTGGCGGCTCGTTTAAGGAAATGGGATTGCCGCCTTTCAGATAAAAGAAATAGATATACACGAAGGCGCAAATCAGCACTAACACTATAACGGGGTTGGCGATACGGGTAAGGCGATTCATTATAGCTACGCTTTCCCCTCTGACGGCCTCAAGATGCTGTCCAAGCCTTCGGAAAACTTTTCTTCGAACTTTTCCGTGAGCTCCGGTTTTGTTCTATTGATTATCTCGTACGCCAGCGCACCAACAAAGACCACTACAAAAACACCAACCAATATCTTGGACATACCCACCCCCTTATTTTAGTTGAATTACCTCTGTAAGGCCTGTTGCCTACGGCATAGGGTCGGCAGCATGGGTTACTTTTCTATTGCAGCCATGCCTCGCCTGTCTCTTCTCTTCTTCATAGGATTCGATATATCTGTCGATTTTTTCTGCATCTGCAATCAGTCTTAACAATGTATCATCCGTGTTGAGGTCCGTCAGGCCCGCTTCTTTCACCTCTACTATTCGCCTGCCAATCCCGCCTAAACACTCCTGTTTTTTCTTTTTCAAGCCCCTGATGTCATAAGACAGGACAATACCCTTGGCTGATTTTTCTGCAAAATCGACCACGCAGGACAGGGCATCGACAAAAAAATCCCCAAAGTGCTCTATCTTATATCTTATATCTTCATTCATGGAGATCTCCTTTTAAAATCACAGATGGATTTCCGGCAGCTATCCCGTCATTTATCTTTTTTCTTTCTTTTGTTCATCAGATGCACAACGCCGAGTGTCATTATTGCCGCCACTGCCATACTGATAACGATGATGAAGGTGAGTTCCAGATGAAAGGGTTGCCCAACGAGTATCTTAATGGGAACAGGCGTTCTGTTCTGGTCCAGAAAAACAACGGCCAGAAACACAGACATGACGAGTACGAGATATATTGGTTTAAATGTCATGTTCCTGTGTCGTTTGTTTTTTTAAACTCTTTGCGCCTTTCAATAATCCCAATGCGCCGCATGTCAGGCCAAGCGCCTTGAATGTCAGAACCGCCGGAATAGCGATTTCGGCAATCGCTGCCGCTGCAAGCGCTCCCACCCCGAGGGTAAGCCCCACGCCCAGCCCCACGGCAGTTGTACCTGCCACCGTGGCAACTTTACTCGCCACACCGTGCACGGCAGCTTCTCTTTTTGCACATCCCTTACAATTCTTAGCCGTGAGCTCCCTGGCCTTCGTCTTCAGCACTTCCACGGTCGATCGTTTTCTCGGATGAATCGTTTCATGGTATGTCGCTTCCTCCATTGCCGCTTCTTCCTTCATGGGCATCCTCCTTAATTGATAAAGCACGTCTACTTGCCCTCTATCGGCCTCGTTAATCATGAGGGCAAAGAGTCGTTAGGTTTGACTGTTGCGCCATCCTTGAGTTGCAGTAAAAGCAACTTCTTCGACAGCGGCACCTCGTCTCCCTTTCCAAGCATCTTCCTTTCAAAATAGGCCAACTGCCCGGTTTCCTTCAAACAGATGCCGGTCAATAGATCACTCAGGTCGGATATCTCTTTGAGGTAAAAGAACGCTCCGCCGGTTTCATTCGCCATCCAGCGGAAATTCCCTTCTGTCTCTGATGTATTATTGCACAAAACGGTGTAGATCTTGATCTGCTTTTTCTTGAGGGCCTTCACCTCTTCCCTGTAATCACGCATTCTCGTACATGATTTGAGGCCGTCTATGACACCGTGCGGCGGTTTGTCGCCGATCAGGATGATAGCCTTAGGCGCCGCCTTGTTCCAATGAAATACAACCGCCTCCCGCAAGGCACATTCCACCGCCTCCGGACCGCCCCCACCTTCTCCTATGTATAATTCAGAGGAATGGATGAATTCGGTAATGTCTTTTCTATCGAATGTCAGCGGCAAGATCTTCGTCAGATAATACTCATCTTCTCCTTCATCGCCATGGTCCTTATAAGCGACGAAACCCATCCTGACCTTTGGTGAATACTCCAGGATATTTTCTATGATCCTGATCATGTTGTGCTTCACTTCATCAATATACGGGTCCATGCTGCCCGTTGTGTCAATCATGAACACGACATCGAGAGATGAATCAGCATAGAAACGCCCCTCTTTCAGGAGTTTCTCTTTCTCGTTGATCATTTTGAGAATATTCTCTTTTTTTTCTTTTAGCCCTTCAGCGCTCATGGGTTAAAAACTCCCCCTTTACCTCCCGGGCTACACCGGTTACTTCGGTCAGTGTAGTCGATTAGACAGCAATTGTAAAATCAATTTGTCCTACTGTCAAGTAATTTGGGGGTGGGGTTCAGGCTTGCCAAGTCCGAGAGCGGGGCGGAATGTAAGGTATTTCCTACCGACCTCACCAACAGGGGACTCTCGGGGTTCAACTTCGAGGTGATCTGCACCGACGGGGGACAGGTGGGCGTTTCGCCCCATGGGCGAGATTGACGCTGATTATGGCAGGCAGAAGCTGCGGCATGAGCCATACCGCAAG
>CAIQJW010000054.1 GCA_903872255.1 uncultured delta proteobacterium
CTGCTATCTTTACCCAGGCAAGGCGCTCACCAAACGATTGCGCTTTCTCCACCAGGGAGAATGGTATCTTGTTTTGCGATTTGCCTACAAATATGGCCATGTTCGTGTTTGACGTGTCGATATTATCGAAATCAAGCCGCTGTATATTTTCAAAATCGACGAGTAGAATGCGTTTCGGTGTCATCTTGTTGGTATAATACCCGTTTTTCATCAATATAACAAGGGGGATTAAGAAGGAAAAAGCATTACCGTTATGGTATTATAAGGTATTTATGCCATCAGAATTTCTCACATCGGTTACAGTCCGGGAAGCTTTTACTCAGATCGGCGCGATCACGTTCGATCCCTCAGATGAAATGATCGAACTCGATTCGGCCGCGGGCAGGGTAGCTGCCGAAGATATGCCGTCCGCGGAGGCGATCCCGGGATTTGCACGGTCCCTTGTTGATGGATACGCGCTGCTCGTAAAAGACGTTCAGGGTGCCCGCGAGACGAACCCGGCTTTCCTGAAAATGCGAGGAGAGGTTATGATCGGCTTGCCAGCCGGGATCCCTGTCAAAGAAGGCAGTTGTGTCCGCGTCAGTACAGGGTCGATGGTGCCCGAAGGTTCTGACGGGGTTGTCATGCAGGAATATGTCCGCGCAATGGATGACGAGGTGGAAATTACGCGGCCTGTTCACAGGGGCGAAAATATCGTCTATGCCGGGGAAGACGTGTCGATCGGCTCTATTGTCGTCAGGAGGGGCAAAAGGATAACCCCTTTTGATGCAGGGGTTCTGGCGGCGATCGGCAGGGGACGGGTCCGTGTATTCAAAAGGCCAAGGGTTGCACTTTTGTCGTCGGGAGACGAGATAGTTCCCGTCGATGAGAACCCGCCTTTCGGCAAGGTCCGGGACATAAACCGGCATACCGTAAGTGCATTGGTTAAGTCATCGGGATCTCACGTTGATTTTGCCGGGCTTGCCCGCGATAACATTGAAGACATTACGGAAAAATTATCGGCTGCAGCCGGATATGATTGCATTCTCATATCGGGGGGCAGCTCAAAGGGAGAACGGGATTATATAACGGATTCCATACAAAAACTGAACGGCGAGATCCTGTTCCACGGTATCAACATAAAGCCGGGGAAGCCTACTATCTTCGGCCGGCTTTTCGGTAAACCGATCTTCGGCCTGCCGGGGCATCCTGTATCCTGTGCAATGGTGACGGTAAAGTTTGTCGTTCCGCTCCTGAAAAGAATGGCGGGGGAAGACCCCGGGCCTTCGCTTGTCTTAACAGGCCTGCTGACGACGAATGTTCCGTCATCCTACGGCATCGAAGAGTATGTCAGGGTACGGATCGTAAAGCGGGATGATATATGCCTCGTTGAACCCGTTTTTGCCAAATCGTCCGTGATATCGTCTTTATCGGCAGCCCACGGATACATAATAATACCGGAAGGTGTCGAGGGACTTGAGAAAAATGAATGTGTTGAGGTCTATCCCCTTGAATGAAAAACTGTAAAAAGGGCGCATGTGAAGCGATATCTTAAAACCATTTCCAGCGATGAGGCGCTTCGCCTGATCATGGAACGCATAGAACCCGGCCTGCAAGAAGAGAGCTTGCCGGTGCATGCGTGCCTTGGCAGGGTGACATCGAAACCGGTCTACGCGAATGTCTCAAACCCTCCGTTTTTATGCTCTGCAATGGATGGATTTGCGGTTCTCTATGATGAGACGCTTGGCGCCGATCTCTCGGACCCTCTTGTATTGACGAGAGATTCTGACGCATTCGGCGTGAATACGGGCGATATTCTCCCGCAGGGCACTGATGCGGTAATCATGGTCGAAGATGCCGAGGTGTCGGGCGATTCCATTACGATACGAAAACCGGCATATCTCTGGCAGAACACGCGCATGGTCGGTGAGGACGTCATAGAGAAGGATATGCTTCTGCCGGTCAACCACATGATCACCTCATTTGATATAGGCATGATCATATCTGCCGGCATAACCGGCATAACCGTTCGCCGGCGGCCGAAAGTACTGATAATCCCGACCGGAAAAGAACTCATAGACATATTCAAGGACACTCAAGCCAACCTTGCGGCAGGACTTATCGATTTCAACTCGTACACGTTAAGGTCGCTGTCAGCCGAATCTGGGTGCGGCCCGGTCATATCGAATATTATAACAACCCGCGATGACCTGTCCGAAACGGTGAAGAGCGGTTCGACCGAATACGACCTTATTTTGATCAACGCCGGGTCAAGTGCGGGCACGGAGGATTTTACAGAAAGCGTTATCAACGACATTGGCGAAGTTATTTTCCATGGGATCTCGATGATGCCCGGCAAACCGCTGCTTTTCGGTATTGTCGGCGGAACGCCCGTATTCGGCATACCGGGATATCCCGTGTCTGCGGTCCTCACCTTCATGAGATTTGTGAGGCCGGTCTGCGAGAGGTTCCTGAGGATCAAATTTTTTACCAGGACCGCACCCTGCACGACGGCATACAAGATACCTTCGAGGATCGGCATAGAAGAGATAATAAGGGTGAACCTCATCAGCAATCGCGGCAGGTACTTTGCGATACCTTTGCCGAGGGGTGCGAGTGCCTTCTCATCAATGGCGAGGGCAGACGGTCTTATCCGTATTCCCGAGCATAAGGAAGGCTTAACTGAGGGCGAGGAAGTGTTGTGTGAACTTTTGCGTGATGAGGCCGAGATAAAAGGTTGTATCCATATAATAGGCAGTCACGACCTTTCCCTCGATGTTGCCCGTGACATCGTAAAAGGGCGCCATCCCGATATGGACCTTATTTCGACCCATACCGGTAGCTTAAGCGGAATACTGGCTGTGAGATCGGGTGTCGCGGGTTTTGCTACGACACATGTCCTTGATGATGACGGGATCACGTACAATGTACCCGTAGTAAAGAAATATCTCGCCGATGTTCCTTTGAAGCTCATTCATATAGCCAAACGGCAGCAGGGCATACTGGTCAGACGGGGAAACCCCCTGTCCATACGAGGCATTGCAGATCTTGCCCGAAGCGGTGTGAGATTCGTTAACAGGCAATTCGGCTCGGGGACCCGCATTCTCTTCGACCATTTGCTCGATGCAGAGCAGCTTGAAAAGCAGGCCATTACCGGCTACGACAGGGAGGAATCCTCGCATACCGCGGTCGGGATCCTCATCCGTGAATCCATTGCGGACGCCGGGATCGGGATCTATTCGGTCGCGCGGGCTTTTTCACTCGATTTTATTCCGCTCGCCGAGGAAGACTATGATCTTATAGTGACGGGGGATGTCATTAACGATGTGCGGTACTCCATACTGATGGATACGATCATGTCGGGTGAATTTTCCCGCCGTCTCGAAAATATGGGAGGTTATAATACGTCGGCCACGGGTATGGTGAAATATGGTACGGGGCTGGAGGATAAGAATTTTTAGATGCCACGGCTTATTGACGATTATAACCGGATCATAGACTATATCCGCATATCTATTACGGACAGGTGCAACCTGCGCTGCAGATATTGCGTCGATGGTGACTTCCCCTTCATACCGCATACCGAGGTTCTGACGTATGAAGAGATCATCCGGTTCGTAAGGATATGCGCACCAATGGGCGTTAAAAAGGTCCGTCTGACAGGCGGCGAGCCGTTAACGAGAAAAGGTTTGCCCTATCTCCTTAAAGAGCTGGCGGGTATCGACGGGATCACGGATATAAGCTTGACGACGAATGCCGTGCTTCTTGCGGACAAGATAGATGAATTGAAAGAAGCCGGTCTTAAAAGGATCAACATAAGCCTCGATACTCTCAGAAAGGACAGATTCGAGTGGATCACGTGCATCGATGCGTTTGACAGCGTGATCAACAGTATTAAAAAAGCATCGTATAGCGGCCTCAAACCGATCAAGATAAACACGGTCATCATAAAGGGTTTCAATGATGATGAGATACTCGATTTTGTCAGGATCGCCAGGAAATGGGACCATGAGATAAGGTTCATTGAATTTATGCCTTTTGGGGATACCTCGTTGTGGAAAAGCACCGATATTATCACATCGAAACATACGGAAGATGTCATCAGGAGCAAATTCAAACTTATCCCGTCACTCATAAACGGCAGGGGCCCCGCAAAGGTATATAATATCGAAGGCGGCACCGGCAGGATCGGTTTTATAAGCCCGGTTTCGTCTCACATCTGCGCCGAATGCAACAGGATCCGTTTGACGGCGCGCGGCATGATACGTCCGTGTCTTTTTTCAGATGTGGAATATGATGTAAAATCCCTCCTGAGGTCAGGCAGCGACGACGCCGCGATCAAGGCCTTCATTCGCGACGTGGTCAAGGTGAAACCCGAAAGAAAACACGAGATAGGCTCCATCAGGAAATGTCAGAGGACGTTGAGAAATATAGGCGGCTGACGCCGCCAGGGTAATGGGTAATAAAAACTATCCGGGGGTGAAGATGACAGAGCTCAGCCATATTGACGGCAAGGGGAACGCGCGGATGGTCGACGTCACACACAAGAAAGAGACCGACCGTGAGGCTATTGCCCGGGGCGCGGTTGCAATGTCCGCAGAAACATATGGTCTTATCAGGGGCGGGCAGGGGCAAAAGGGTGATATATTCACCGTGGCAAAGATCGCCGGGATCATGGCGGCCAAGAAAACAGACGAATTGATCCCGCTCTGTCATCCTCTCGCCATAACCCATATTGATGTCGAATACGATTTCGATGATTCGCGGCATGTTGTCAATATCACAGCCACGGTAAGGACGAAAGGACAAACGGGAGTGGAGATGGAAGCCATGACATGCGCCGCCGTTGTCGGCCTTACGATATACGATATGTGCAAGGCAGTTGATAAAGGGATCGAACTTGGCCCGTTTTATCTCGTTCAAAAGAGCGGCGGCAAAAGCGGGACATATATGAGGAAAGGGACGAAGAAGACCATATGAAAGGGAAAATAGTATCCGTCAATATAAGTGAAGAGAAAGGTGAAAAGAAACGCAACATAGGGTCGTGCTTTTTGCTCAAGGACAAGGGCCTCGAGGGAGATGCCCATGCGGGTTTTATGCATCGGCAGGTAAGCCTGCTCGCCATGGAAAGCATTGAAAAGATCAGGGCAAAAGGCCTCGACGTTAAGCCCGGCGATTTTGCGGAGAACTTAACGACCGAGGGAATCGTCCTTTATGAATTGCCCGTCGGGACATTGCTCAAGACCTCAAAGGGCATTTCGCTTCGCGTCACGCAGATTGGAAAAGAATGTCATACGCGGTGTGCAATTTTCCAGGCAGTAGGCGATTGCGTGATGCCCCGCGAGGGTATTTTTACGGAAGTGCTGACCGAAGGCGATGTTTCAATAGGAGATGAATTAGAGGTTGTCTAAAATGGATCACAGAGCTCAGATAATAACGGTCAGCGATAAGGGCTCCCGCGGCGAACGCGTCGATTCGAGCGGCCCGGCCTTGAAAAAAATGATGGAGACGCAAGGTTTTATCGTTAACGAGGTCATCGTTGTCCCAGATGAAGCGAACATGATAGCCGATGCAATAAGATACGCGGTGGATGACCGGAAGATGGATGTCGTGATAACGACGGGCGGCACAGGGTTATCGCCGCGGGATGTGACCCCCGAGGCGACCCGGATGGTTATTGATCGGGACCTGCCCGGTTTTGCCGAGGTGATGCGTTCCGAAAGCTACAAGATAACGCCCCATGCGATCATCTCACGGGCCGTTTGCGGCATCCGCGGGAGCAGTATGATCATTAACCTTCCCGGCAGTGAAAGGGCAGCTATAGAGAATCTTGGCTTTGTCATAAAGGCGATCCCTCACGCACTTGCAAAACTGCAGGGGGACCCGGCGGATTGCGGAACCTAGAAGATGTTCAAGATTCAAGGTTCCATGTTATAATAATTTTGGGATCACATTCACTCATTGTGATTATGGTCCGGGATAAGGAATGGAATTAAATTTAAATATGTCTGAATCTGCAAATGCACCTGAGCAAGAGGAAAGGATATTGTACCGAACCACTCTTCATTGGGCTGTCCTCTTAGGCCCGGGGATGCTGTTAATCGTGGGGGGGGTTTCAGTCCGCACGCAAATGGTACCGGCACTCGTTATGATCTCTCTTGCGGTAATATGGGGCCTACTCTGTATCCGTAATCTCCGGACGTCGGAGTTTGTCCTCACGGAATCAAAACTCGTCATCAGGATCGGCTTTCTTTTTAAACGTTTTTATGAGATCCCCTACATAGAACTCGGCGGCGCAGATTTTTTCAAACCGGCCCTTGGCGTCATGATGGGCTTTGGAAAAATAATGATCCTCCGGAAGGACAACAAGACCATGGTTTTCAGGCTGGTTGCCAAACCGGATGAACTGGCTGAAAAATTGAAAACAGAGATCATCCGGGCCCACGAGGCATTAAACGCGACAGACCCTGCTTCGCCATAAGGAAATTCCGATGCGAAAATTAAATGTCACAATAATTATGATCCTCGCAGTACTCCTCGCGATGGCCTCAAATAGTGCGGCGGAGCAATATCGCCATCAAAAGACAGGCATCCTCTTTCCGGATACGATCAATAGCCTGAAACTTGTCAGGGCCACCGATTACGAGCCCCTCTACGCCGGGCTCGGGGTCGGTATCTCCTATCGTACGGACACGATGCGGGCGGATATTTTTCTCTATGACCTGAAACGGGGGCCTATACCGGAAGGGGTGTTATCTCCGGTGATAGGCAAGGAATTCGACCAGGCGTTGAATGATATAACGGGAATGGAAAAACAGGGAACGTACAAGAATGTATCCATCATAATTAAGAAAGAGACCGTACCGGTCGGACGCCTGAAATTCATCCACAGCGGCCTGACGTACGAACAGAATAACATCAAACTTATATCGCATCTTTATTTAACGGGGTACCAGGGCCTTTTTATGAAGCTCAGGATTACATATTTTTCAAATGCCCGGGAAACAGAAGAAGCCAACTACGCGGCATTTCTCTCAAAAATAGACGATCTGACGCGTTCCCCATCCAAATGATCCGCGAGGTATCGGAACCTTTACATTTCTAACCTGGAACAATTATTTTATGAAATGTGCCCCCCGGCTGACGT
The DNA here is from genome assembly GCA_903872255.1 of uncultured delta proteobacterium. Lineage (GTDB taxonomy): Bacteria > Desulfobacterota > Syntrophorhabdia > Syntrophorhabdales > Syntrophorhabdaceae > Delta-02. The sequence continues at coordinate 7,127 of CAIQJW010000054.1, forward strand.
TGTTTTTCAGGGCGGCCTCTGCAACGATCCGGGCGGTCCTCACGCCGTTGCGCAGGTCGATAACCATGGGTACAAGTTGGGCCCTGCGGTAAAAATCATCGACGCGGTTCTTCAGATAGCCGATATCAGCCTGGGCACGCTCAAGCCTTCTTACCGTGCGGATAATGCCGACATAGTTCCACATCGTCGATTTTATGCTCACCCAATCCTGCTGTATCAGCGCCGGGTCAGCCTCTTCGGTCCTTTCAGGGAACTGCCACGGGGGTACGTCGGATTCCTTGTATGGTTTGTTGCCGTTGAAATTCCCGGCAATATCCTTCGCGGAGCGTATTCCCCATACGAGGCCTTCAAGGAGCGATGTTGACGCAAGCCTGTTGGCGCCGTGAAGTCCCGTTGCAGCAACCTCACCGGCGGCATAAAGACATTTGAGGGAAGTTTTCCCCCACGTGTCGACCTGTACGCCTCCGCAGCTGTAGTGAGCGGCGGGAACGACCGGGATCGGGACTTTCTGAATATCGATGTCGAAAGCCAGGCATCTTTCATATATCATCGGAAAGCGTTTCTTGACGTTGATGTCCGTGTACGAGGCAATATCAAGATAAACATACGAATCTCCACGCTTCAGCATTTCCTCGTACATCGCGCGGCACACTTCGTCCCTCGGCGCGAGATCGCCGAGTTCAGAATATTTTGCCATAAACGGGACGCCGTCCTTTGTTTTGAGCCGCGCCCCTTCTCCCCGCAAGGCCTCCGAAATAAGAAAACCGTCGGAATCTTTATGGAAAAGGGTCGTGGGATGGAATTGTATGTATTCCATATTGATAAGTCTCGCGCCTGCACGGTCGGCCATAGCGAAACCGTCCCCGGTCGCGATCGGGGGGTTTGTGGTATGCTGGTATATCCGTCCGAGGCCGCCCGTTGCAAGCACGGTATAGGACGAGAAAACGCGCTCTACATTTCCCGTCTTGTTGTTGAGGACATACGCGCCAATGCATTGGGGTTCTTTGTAAAGTGCAACAGGGTTTATCGAATTGTGCGGTATTGTCAGGAGATCTATGGCGGTATGATCGGCAAAGGCGCGAATATTTTTGTATTCGCCCAGTTTGGCGACCAGCGCGGTCTCTATTGCCCGGCCGGTGGAATCTTTCGAATGCAGGATCCTTCTTCGCGAATGGCTGCCTTCCCGCGCGTATTCAAATTCGTCATCACCGGAACGTGAAAAAGGGACTCCTATCTTTTTGACGAGAAAGTCTTCAACCATACCCGGGCCTTCATAGGCAATGATCTTGACGGCATCGGGGTTCGATATTCCGTCACCCGCCTGCATGATATCCTCGGCAAGAAGTTCGGGAGAATCCTCGAGACCCCGCGTGACGATACCCCCCTGTGCATAGTTGGTATTGGATTCCTGGATCGAAGCGTCCTTGTTAAGAATAATGACATCGAGCCCAAGGTCGGCCGCCGAAATGGCGCATGAAAGCCCGGCAATGCCCGAGCCGATCACCAACACATCGCAATAATATTTTTCATCCGTTTTCATCAGGTTATGGCAAGCATCCTTTCCAATGCGATTTTAGCATATTTTGCATCATCCGGGTGAACGGTTACCTCAGGCTGGGGCTTATCCTGGACGAGATTCTCCAGGACCTGAAGGAATTTGAGAGAAGTGACCTTGGCCATTTCCCGGCATCCCCATTCTTTAAGAGGTACGATCAGCTTATCGGGGTGATCGTCCTTAAGACGGTTCACAAAATTTATCTCTGTTCCGATGGCCCATTTGGAACCCGGCGCGGCAGCCTCGACCGTGCTCTTGATAAAACTCGTGGAGCCAACATAGTCAGAGCGCTGCACCACCTCGGATATGCATTCCGGGTGAACAATGATAGCGATGTCGCTTCCGTGCGTTTTCTTGACATCTGCCATATCGGATGGTTTAAAGGCGACGTGAACATAGCAGAAGCCGCGCCAGAGTATGACCTTCTTGCCGGCAATGAACGAGGCATCCTTTTCAGCGATGTCCGTATACGGCTCCCACAGGAACATCTCGTCATCTGTTATCCCCATTGTATGCGCAGTGTTCCTGCCTAAGTTCTCGTCGGGGAAGAATAGTGGTATAGCACCCTGCGACAGGACGAAATTCATGGCCTTTGCGGCGTTTGCGGATGTGCAGACAAAGCCGTCATGCTTTCCGCAGAATGCCTTGAGATCGGCGCGTGAATTCACGTAAACAACTGGTATGATGCGCATGCCCGTTCCTTTAAGGAATGTCCATGCCTTTTCGACATCGTTTATTACCGCCATTTCCGCAAGGGGGCATTTTGCAGCGAGTTCGGGATGAAAGACCCTTTGGTGGGGCTGGCACAAAATTCTTGCCATTTCGGCCATAAAAGAGACGGCGCAGAACACAATATACTTAGCATCCGCCTGGCGGGAAGCGTTTTGGGCCAGTTGCAGCGAATCACCCACAAAATCTGCGGCGCGTACGATGTTTATATTCTGGTAATAGTGGGCAAGGATAACAAGGTCTTTTCCCAGCGTTTCTCGGGCGGCGGCTATTCTCTCGTTTATTTTGTCTTGAGAGATCTGTTCGTCTTTAGTCATATCCTGACCCCCTCGTGCAATAAACTCATATCGAGGGACCCCGCCGAATGGGTGAGCGCGCCGACAGATATGAAATCCACCCCGGTCATCGCAACCTCCCGCACCCGTTCGACCGTCATATTTCCGGATGCTTCGATGGCTATGCGCCCATCCACGAATTTCACCGCCTCTTTCATGGACGCGGTGTCCCAATTATCGAGCATGATCCGGTCGACGGCCGCCTCAACGGCTGCCTTAAGTTCATCCATGGAGCGGACCTCGACCTCGATGGGCACTAAGGACGCCCCGCGGACGAGCATTACCGCCTCGCCTATCGATCCGGCGACCGCTATGTGATTTTCCTTGATAAGGGCCATTTCCGTAAGGTCACGCCGGTGATTGACCCCTCCTCCCATGACCACGGCGTATTTCTCCATGGCCCTCATCCCGGGGGTTGTCTTCCGGGTATCGAGTATCCGGGCCTTTGTGCCTGCCGCAGCCTCAACGAATGTTCTCGTGAGAGATGCAGTCCCCGATAATCTCTGGAGAATATTGAGGGCAACCCTTTCTCCGGTAAGGATCGCTCGCGTACGGCCCGTGATCGTGCTGATCGTTTCCCCGGGATATAGCGCGTCACCATCTTTCTTGAGTTCCATATACGTGATCTCTTGATCGAGAAATGAAAAGACCTCTCGTGCGAATCTCTGGCCGGCGAGCACCCCGGCCGCTTTTGCGATGATCTTTGCACTTGAGCGATGTTCGGAAGGAACTATGGAATTGGTCGTAATATCTTCGGTACCAACATCCTCCGTCAGAAATTCTTCGATCCCGGGCAACATGGTGGAGATATTATAAAGTGAGCGTTCGACGCGAGTCAATGGAAGACTTGCCCCGGCGTGCCATTGCACTCATTCCACTTGACTTTATAGAGAAATTTTCATATGTTAATGCACGTTTCGGGCCGTTAACTCAGCCTGGTAGAGTATCTGCCTTTTAAGCAGAGAGTCGAAGGTTCAAGTCCTTCACGGCCCATATTTTTAGAAGTCCCCATCGTCTAGCCTGGTCCAGGACACCGGCCTTTCAAGCCGGCAACGGGGGTTCGAATCCCCCTGGGGACGCTTTTAACTCCCTGAAATCATTACATCACACCCCCTATTTCTCGTTTCCTTTCCGTTTCCTTTTTGGTTTGAGGGGAACGACGTTATCCATGGCCTGAACAACGTCTAAAAGATGGTCGGCCCGTTCGTGGAAATATCGCATCGTAGACCTCGGGTCTTTATGCCTCATGAGTCGTTGAGCTATTTTCGGGTCCGTATGTACGGGGAGATTGGAACAAAATGAATGGCGGGTCGCTTCGTAAGATGGGAGGTCTGACCCGGATAGTCTGCGCCAGGCATCGGAGATAAACCACTGGGTATAGGGCTTCCCGGTTCCCGAATGTATGAACAGGTAATCGGCCGGAAACTTCCCCTTGATGTTTCGCTTCACTATTTCAAGGGCGGTATCGTTCAGCGGGATCGGGAGGATGGTTTCATTCTTTGTGCCGTCGCGCCACTTCGACCCTGACTTGCGCCGTTCGACCCATACGACCCGGTTGTCGATGTCAATGGACTTGACGAGGACCGCGACAACTTCCCCATGTCGAAGTCCAGTTTTCATCATGAATGTGTAAACGTCCCGATGTTCAGCGGGGATTTTCTTTAATGCCTCGGCCTGTTGTTCGGGGGAAAGGGCGCGGGTCCGGCGGGAGTCATTCGTTTTCTTGACCTTGGGAAAGGCGGGCACTACCTCAATAGTCCCTCTCGAATGTAGCCATGACATGAAGGTCCGCAGGGTGAACATGATATGCTTCACCGTTTTGCCTTTACGGTCTATCGTATCCTTGAACCGGGTCATTA
>CAIQJW010000055.1 GCA_903872255.1 uncultured delta proteobacterium
AAAGACCCGGCCGCCAAGGTCCCTGCCCTGTTTCATCCACTCGAAAAAGGATTCGTCAAAGACATCCAGGGGGTGAATGACGCCGAATTCATATGTCTCGTCGGCTTCCTTGAGGTTCTTATAGCATGCCGGGCATGGCGCAACGATCTCGTGAAAACGTCCTCGCGCCTTTTCGAGATTCTTCTTCGAGAAATTGATCAATTCCTTTCGGTCGCCATACTCGAATGCCCCGCAGCAATTCCAATCAGGTATTTCTTTCATGCTGTGCCCCGCTTTGGCAAATATCTGTCTAATGGCCTTATCAAGCTTGTGTGCGGAGCCCGTGAGCGAGCAGCCGGGATAATAACCGTATTCCATGTTATGTCCTCTTGACCTTGTGGGGCAGATGAAAACCCATGTACTCCATCCACCTCGACATATGCCGCATATATCCGCCTTTCAGGAGAAACGGGACCGCCTTCAAAAGCACATACGGCTCGTAGACCCTCCCGAATAATGCAACGGACCCTTTGAATGCCTTCTCAAACGGCGATTCGATCTTGAGTTCGTGGCGCAGCGCCCGCACGACATCCGGTATCCGTATCTCCCATGGACAGGCACCGGTGCACCGATAACACCCCGTGCAGGACCTGACGAGCGGGTCCTCGGCTGATATTTCCTTGCCGAGGAAAAGCCTCTGGAGCATATCCCGGGGATTTGCATTGCCAGAGAGGTCATTCACCGTACATACGGATGCACAGATCTTGCAGCCGAGGCATACTGAAAAATCCCGTCTGTCATAATCGGCCAGTTCTATTGCGTTATCAGTCTTCGGCATCTTTCAATTCATCCTCGAGAAAAGTAACAAACGGTATCTGCTCCTCTGAGGCGCGCCCGGACATGTAGGAAAACATGCCCTGAAGCCTCTCCGATATGCCCTTGAAATATTTTGTGAGGGGAATGCCCTGCGGGCAGGCTTCTTCACATGCGCCGCATCCGACGCATGTCTGCGACACATGGAACATCCGGATCAGGTGGAACAGTTCCTTGCCGCGCGGCATGTCCGTCGAACCGGACCGGAAGATCTTGTTGAAAAGGGCATCGCCTTTGGGCAGATATTCATCCCCGTTGAAAACACAGTCGACACAATAGCAGACCGGGCACATATCGCGGCAGTTCATACACATTATGCATTTTGCGAAATCTTTTGCGAACTCGGCCATATCGACCTGGAAAGGGGCGCCGCGCTCGCCCGGTGCGATGGCCATCTGCGTTGCAACTTCCTCTTCGGGGGCTTCAATGAGGGACAGGAACTTCCCGCCTTTTTCCGTGTATTGCAGCGCCCAGTACTGCCCGTTCGCATCACGGCGTATTCCCGCGTCGCCGACAACTCCCCTTCGTTCACGGCAATTGGCGCAGGCGAAGCGCGCCCGGCCCGGGTCTTCGGCAAGAACATCGAATTCCACGTTCACGGGGATATCGTCGGCCTTGGATGATATCGTCCCGGAACAGTCCACGGATACCGCGATAATATTCTCCGCCTCTACCTGGGAGAGTTTCACCAGTTCTATATATGAACGTATTTCGCATGGCCTCAGGACAAGGACGATCTTTGCCCCCTTCGAAAAAAGCCGCCGGAGGTACAGCCCGCCGTTCAAGGCAAAGACATGGTTCGTGGGCGACATATTCTCGAGCCTGTCTTTGAAAACCCGATGGCGTATCGTCGAGCCGTCTTTTTCAAAACCCATGACGAGGTAATCGCCTCCATCGAGGAGCTTGCCCAACACGCTTTCGACCTGCCCGTTCGCGATCTTCTTACCGGCCATTTTTCTTTTCCTTTATGTCGTTGTACATTTCCGTAACCTTCTCGACAAAACGCCGCGCTTCGGCCGCACTTACCCAGAAGAGCCGCAGCTTGTCCTTCATGCCGAAGGCATCGAGTTCCTCTTTCAGGGCCGCTATTTTCCTGCGGGTGAAATAATTGCCCTTGATAAAGTGGCAATCACCCGGGTGACATCCAGCGACGAAAACGCCGTCGGCCCCTTCGAAGATGGCCTTGATGACAAAGGCCGGGTCGACCCTGCTCGAACAGGGGACCTGAACGAGCTTGACCCCCTCGGGATATTTCATTCTCAGGCTTCCTGCCATCTCGGATGCCTTGAACGTACAGAACGAACAGGCAAAACCGACGATCTCAGGGTTCTTTTCGATCTTTTGTTCCATCACAGTACCTCTGCCGGTTTATTCACATTGCCTCCAGAAGCGCACTTATCTCGTCTCCGATTATCATGTCCACGTATCCCTTCAGGCTGATGGCGGATGACGGGCACGTCGCGTTGCACAACCCGCAGCCCATGCACGCGGCCTCCTCGACATGGACCACCCGCGCATCTTCGTCGAACTTTATCGCCTTGGCCACGCACGCCTCTTCGCACATCCGGCATCCGCTGCAGCGCTTAGGGTCGACAATGGAAATGAACGGGTCCACGAAGGCATATCCCAGGTTGAGGAAACCATAGAGCTTGAGGGCGGATGCCCTTCCATGGTTTATCGATTCCTCGATATCCTTGGGCCCCGAACAGGAACTCGCTATGAAAATGCCTTTCACTGCCGTGTCGAAAGGACGCAGCTTGATGTGCGCTTCCATGAAGAATTTGTCCTTATCGAGGCTGATCTTGAGAAGCGTCGCCATGTCCCGGCTCGTAGCCGGGGCAGACATTCCTATCGACAGGACAACGAGGTCAAATTCGCGTTCGAACACCTCTCCC
>CAIQJW010000056.1 GCA_903872255.1 uncultured delta proteobacterium
CCGGACAATGCCGGTCGATAGCGCCACAAAAAAAGTGCGTACGATGACCATGGCGGACGCCGACATAGTTTGCGATCTCCTGAATTTGATGTGGATGGGATATGACCTGTATGAGCCCATAACAAAAAAGAAACTCATTTCAGATACCGAAAGGGTCCCCGAGTTCAATCTCGATAATATATTTGTTGTTGAAGAGAATGGAAGGATCGTGGGATGTGTATCATACCGGGACTGGAGCGAAGTAACAAAAATAACCGTGAAGTCATGGAACGCCAGAATTAAGATCACGGCAATGGCTCTTGACGCCGCCCGGATCTTTCGCGAATTGCCGGTCCTGACAAAGCCGGGAAACATCTTGAAGCAATGGTGCCTGATAAATTTCGCTTTCGCTTCCATAGAAGATTTCGCACTTCTCTTGAAGTACATAAACAATCTGGCTGTTAGCTCCGGTATAAATCAACTCTGTTTTACCTGCAGCAGGAAACACGAGGCCATCAAGAATCTAAAGGGATTTGTGAGATTGGGTTTCGATTCGATGCTGTATGTCAAAGCCTTTGACGACACAATAAACCTGAATAATTCCGACCTATGGGTCAGCGGAATCGGGCTCTAGGGAAAATGGCACGATACGCCAGAAACTTTCAAGCGTTTTTACCCGTACAAAGCCTGTATTTTGTTGATATAGCTAACAAATCTATATCCTGATAAACTTGTAACATTGGCAGTACCTCCAATTTTCCGCTCCTTTGTCGGGGAACGGATGTATCAAACCCCTATTGAGAGCGCAAGGGACGGCAGGAACAAGGCCCTTGCGCTCTCATCTTTTATTTGGGATAATATGTGATTTTTACTCACATTTAACTTGTATTAATATCATATTTATCTATTTTTCCCCGCGTTGTACAACATAAGCCGGAATAAGGTTCCATAATGTGACAGATCATGAAGAGAGGCATACGTGGCGCGAGATGTCGGTATATGTTTCCGGACCACCGATGAGGTGAAGCAGGCCCTGGAGGCGATCGCAGTTATCGAGCGCAGGACGCTTTCATCGTTCATAGAAAACGTCCTGCGCGATCATATCAAGGAAAGGGTCCAACTCAGAGACCCCGGGCAGGAAAGACGACGCTATTTCAGGAAGGCCGTTCTTTTACCGGCCCTCGTATGTAAACGCGGCTCCAATGCATCGGCCGGAATGGCCGGAACCGTTGTCGATCTTTCTCTCGTTGGATTAAAGATATATATTCCTCATAATTGCGATATCGCGCAGGATGAAGAATTCGATACGATATTTACCATACCCAACGAAAAAGCTCCTGTTACGATACGATGTGTTGCGAAAAGGATCGTGGAATGCGGCGAAGGTGCCCGCGAACTGGGTGCGGATTTCATCAATGCCCATCTCGCCGATTATCAGAAGCTTATGCGGATTTGTTGATCAACGCGAAGTTTAAGATATTCTCTCCATGTGAGGGTTATTAAGGGAGAATATCTGACAGAATTAAGTGTTATAGATATAGTTCCCCGACATAAATCTTAATCTTACGCTGTACAACATATAGCCTGATGCATTCGTATCGGGTCCATCGATGTTCGTCGGTATATATCTTTAACATTATTATTGTTTATTATCAGGTTAGCTGTACGGCAGGTATTTATAGGCCTTTAGCATATACATGTATACTACCTATATTATCCATGTATCAGAGTTATATTGTATGAGCCCATATGAACTGTTATAACGATGTGTAACGATGAAACATTCAATCATGACCGGAAAGAAACACATCGGTTTTTCAACAATCATATAAAGGAGGCAGGCCATGTCTTAGCAAGTAGCGATAAAGATAGCGGGAATGACCGGGGGGGATTTTTTTAAAAGGATTTTTTAGTATTTTGAAAGGAGGCATTAAGATGAAAACAGCGAAGAGCATATTTCACCTTCTTTTCGGAGAGATCACCTGGCTTTCAGGAATTTGCCTGATACTGGCAGCAACAATCTATATAACCGCTTCGGTTTATTTTTCGTTAACGAAATATATTCCCGTAATAGCCGCTTTGGTAGTATGTGCGTTCGTATTTGTCAATTCGTACATAATTATCACGGGGCTTACTTTCAGATTGTTCGTGAGACCCCTCAGGGAAGGCAAGTACAGGGTGAACTCCAAAAGACATATGCTATGGCGGCTGAACTGGAATTTCTATTCGTATGTCTTCCTGTTCCTCAGGCAATATCTTTTCTACAATAAGACAGTACGGTACATATTCTTACGGATGCTTCGCGTAAACATTCATTATTCCACATATTTTGCAGAGACCGTGGATATGCAGGATGCGAATAACCTTCTGTACTTCGGGAAGAACGCAGCGATAGGTTCCGAAGTCCTGCTATCGACACACCTGGCGCTGGACGCACATATCCATATCCTGAAAAAGCTTATTATAGGAGATAATACGCAGATCCAGGCCAGGTCATGCATAGCCCCCGGCTGCAAGATAGGGGACAATGCCATAATCGGATTTGAGAATTTGTTGTCGGTAGATGTTGAAATTGGAGATAACACGAGAACCGGGGTTAATTCGATCATTCATTATGGGGCAAAAATAGGCAAAAATTGCAGGATAGGCCATGGAGTCATAATCGACGAGTATGCTGTCATTCCCGATAATTCGATGATCGAGGATTTTGCCCATGTTACAAAAGAAGGAAATGTCTCCTTAAGGCATTTAGCAGCATCGGCAGAATATCAGGGCATCTGTGAAATTGCGCAGCGAAGAACGGTTCGGAGCAAGAGTGACGTTACGGTGGAAGCTCTCGGGCAGTGTGCGTAATGGCCATAAAATTATGTATTCCATACCCGGCTTCGAGATAAAGAAACTGCTTCACAAAAATGATCATTCCCTGACGGTGCGCGCCGGGGAACCCGCGCAGAATCGTTCCGTCATAGTTAAATTCCTTAACCGGGAACATCCGAGCAATCAGGAGATCATGCGATTCAAGCATGAATACGAGATAATCTCCCGTTTTTCTGGAATTGAGGGAATCGCCAGTGTGCTCAACCTCAAGGAACACGGCTCCCGCATGTTTATGGTCTTC
>CAIQJW010000057.1 GCA_903872255.1 uncultured delta proteobacterium
GAGACTGTGTCGCAATTACAATTTCCTCGTCATTCCGGCCTCGGGTACCCTCTGGGTGTTCGGAATCCAAGGTTTTTCTTTTTGAGCCCTTTGAAAACCTTAAAGCCAGAAACAATAATAAAAACAGAACCTTGGATTCCGGATCAAGTCCGGGATGACGGCGGGTTTTTTATGCCGACAGGTACAATATGCCCGCTTTCGATGGTGGACGGGGAATTGCGACACAGTCTCCTTAAGGCCGGGATGTGAGAGGCCCGGCCCGCGCTTAGGCCCGTTTCAAAAGTTCCGACCCGATAATTGCCTTTTCCACTTCTTTTGAACCTTCATATATCTCGACTATCTTGGCATCCCGATAGAAGCGCTGGATGTCATACTCGGCGATATATCCATAGCCGCCATGGAGTTGCAGGGCCTTGTTGACAACATCAACCGCCGTGTCGCCTGCGTTCCATTTTGCCATGGATATCAGGGTTGTGTCGGGAGCGCCCTTGTCGACCGAGTACGCCGCGCGCCAGTAAAGGCCCCGGGCCGCCTCGATCTTCGTCGCCATCTCGGCGATTATGAACTGGATCCCCTGCATGCGGGATAAAGTACCGCCGAACGCCTTCCTTTTCTTTACATGCGCTATGGCGAGCTCAAGCGCCCCTTGAGCTACCCCGACACCCTGGGCGGCCACATGATTGCGCGTTTTATTGAAGAAGTCCATCAGCTGGTAAAAACCCTGCCCTTCTTTGCCTACGAGATTTTCGAGCGGCGCCTCCACATCAACGAGGCTTATCTCCGCGGTATCTGATGCCCGTATGCCCATCTTCCCGTGGATCTTGGTTGCCTGATAACCAGGCTGTTTCGTATCAACAAGTATTGCGCTGTGCCTCTTGTGCGGGCTCGGGTTATCCGGGTTTGTCACGCAAAGCACGAGTAGGTAGTCGGCAAGGCATCCGTTCGTGATGAACATCTTTGAACCGTTGATGACCCATTTACCGTCTTTCTGTTCCGCGCGGGTTTTGATCCCTGCCGCATCACTTCCCGCGTCAGGCTCGGTAATTCCGAAACCCATAATGGCGTCTCCCCTAACTAGCGGGGGCAGGTATTTTTGCTTCAGGTCTTCCGAACCGAACGCCTGTATCATCTCAGAACCGAAAGTCGTCGAGAGTACGGCCTGGCCGCAGCCCGGGTCAACGCGCCAGAACTCCTCTGCGATAAGGGAGTGATCAAAGAAGCCGAGGCCATGCCCGCCGTACTCCTCCTTAATGAAGGTTCCGACGAAACCATACTCGCATGCCTTTTTCCAGATGGAAAGATCGAATTCCTCTTTTTCGTCGAATTCCTTCGCCCTTTCCTTGAATTCCCCTTCAGCGAATTCGCGCGCAGCCTGCTTGATGTCCTTTTGTTCCCGGGTGAGTTCCATAGATATCTCCTTTGCGCATTAATATCAGAATAGTATTGTCTACCGGCTTATTCGGCACCCATGGCCAAAGCTGTAACGGGCGAGGCGGCAGCAGCAACCTTAGGCGCCGCGAGAGGTTTGCCTACGGGTACGCGCACACCGACGAATTCACCCAGTGAATGAGCCAGCATCCAAAGCGCCCACAGCATGGCGAGGAAACACGTCCATGCCGCGAGAGGCTTGAGTTCGTGGTAACCAAGGTCTATAAAACCAATGGTAAAAAGAATGATAACACCGAGCGGCGATATGCAAAACACAAATCTCGGGGCGCGCAGAAAACCGAGCCCCCATATACCCATGAACGTCCCGAGCAGCATAAACACGTAGCCAAGGATCGGCACGGGTACTCCGAGTTTGAGGACCGTCATGAGAAAAGATAGTCCGGGGATAAGCATGAAGAGACACCCCATGGTGGCAAGTAAATTGCCGCGCACCCCGACACCCCGGCGCAATTCGATTATCCCCGCAATGATCTGTGCAATGCCTCCCGAAAAACAGATCGCGAAAAGGATCGCCGTGTTCTCCTTTGGTACGAGGCCAAGAAAATAGATCCATAATATCATCGTTATCATGGCAAACGCACACATTCCCAGCGCATTTGCTCCCGCCCACTGCTGTTCCGATTGCTGCGCCATAATAAACCCCCTTTTTTTCGTTTATGCCTGAACGTTCGCGTATTGCTCGCGTAATTCCCTCTTTAAGATCTTCCCCGCCGCGTTTCTCGGCAATTCGGGCACAAAATGGACCACCTTGGGCACCTTGTACCCGGCAATCTTTCCCTTGCAGTATTTCGTGATGTCGGCCGGTTCGATCACGGACCCGTTATTGAGGACGACAACCGCCGCTACCGCCTCGCCCCAGGTCGGATGCGGCACGCCGATGACGCAGGATTCTTTCACGTGATCGTGTGTGTGAAGGACCTTCTCGACCTCAGCCGGGTAAACATTCTCGCCGCCCGTTATGATCATGTCTTTCAGGCGGTCGATGACCCGTATATAGCCATTCTCGTCAATTGAACAGACATCTTCCGTATGAAACCATTCACCTTCGAAAGCCTTTTCCGTTGCTTCTTTCTTGCGCCAGTAGCCGAGCGACATGCCGGGGCCGCGTATGATCATCTCGCCGACACCGCCTGGACCGACGGGTCTTCCCGTATCATCGATAACAAGGACCTCCATATCGTAGCCCGCCCGGCCGCATGATTCGAGGATCTTCGTATCGCCCCTGTCATGTGCCTCCCTGATATCACGGGCAGAGAGGTTCGTCGTGACGCCGGTCGATTCCGTTGTGCCGTGATGTTCGCCGAGGATGTTGCCGAACGTATCGATAAATTTCTGATATACCGTCGGGATAATGCCTGCCCCGGCGAACCATAACGTTCTCCAGCTTGACAGGTCATATTTGCCGATATTCGGGGAATCGAGGATCATCATGACCATCGGGGTAGCGAACATGCCCGCCGTAAGCTTTTCCTTTTCCGTCATGGACAGGAAAAGGTCGACATCCCACCGGGGAAAGATATAGGCCGTGGATGCCGCATAGATATTGCCAAAGAATGTGTAATGCGCGGTGATATGATACATGGGGCAGACGATAAATACGTGGTCATCCATTGTCAGGTCGTTGTTCTTCGAACATACGCGCCCCGCGTGATAGAAGTTGCCATGGGTCTGCATGACACCTTTCGGCAGTCCGGTTGTACCGCTTGTGTACATGAGCATCGCGATGTCATCTTCGAAAACATCCACTACGACGTCCGTTGTCGATGAATGCTCGACAAGTTCTTCATAATCGAACCATCCATCCGGCCTGTTTTCGGGACTCCCGAAGTAAATGATCTTCTGCACCGACGGGATTTTCGACAACATTTGTTTCGTTACCTCGGCAAATTGCTCCTGAACGATCAATATCGAAGGTTCCGCGTCCGATAATACCGCCGCGATCTCGGGAGGCGCAAGCCTGAAATTGCAGACAACGTAGATAAGCCCTGCATTCGGGACGCTCAGCGCAGTTTCAATATATTCGAAACTGTTCTGGCTCAGGATCGCTACCCTGTCGCCCTTTCTCGCACCAAGGGCATAAAGGGCGTTTCCCATCCGGTTGACCCGGTCCTTCAAATTCTTATATGTATATTCACCATGTCCTTCGACCTCTTTCATCGCCACCCTGTCAGGATAGAGCATGGCATTCCTATCGATCAGGGTCCGTATCGTTGAAAATTTCCTTTCTCTTCCCATAATACCCTCCTTGCGTGAATTGCTTCAAAGTACGGGCAATTTCGATGCCATACTACATTAACTAATCTTTTCAAGTACTTATTGATTTAGAATTCCAGGGCATACCCGGGATTGGTTCTAAACGAAACAATTGTCTCTTGATTTCTTATATGAAATTATTCTGCGTTCATCATGGAAAACCATGTATTTGCTTGTTACAGTTGTGAAGTTGGCATTTCCCGCAGCTGTTTCTTTTGGAATCACCTGGCCCTTCACAATAAATTGCCGGACAGAACCTGCTGTTTCCGGGCAGAACACCGGGGGAAAATTATTAAACATTTAACATTAAGATGGCGTAACCTTTCTTCTTGACTTTATATGCACATCCAAATATTATCTAAAGGAAAATGTCCGTTATATCTCATATGTGGTTGGAAAAAGAGGTGTGATTGGATCAGTCACTTTTTTATCGGGTGAATTATAGGGCAGGAAGGCCATTGACCTGTTATGGTGTGAAGGATGCGAGGGCCGCACGTATCAGCCGGACGAAAACGATCCTGACACGATCGGTTCGTATGGCTGTTTCTGTAGCTCTTTGCTGTCTCCTCGCTTCACTGATGTCATGCTCTTCCAGCAATAAGGCGCAGGGGAGCGGGAAGGACCAGGGCGCCGAGGCTCCACCCAAGGTTGCCCCGATTGCAAAAAGCGGCCCACAGACCGAGCAAAACGAAAAATTGACCACTCTGGGCCTGAATCCCTCACGTCCCTATGCGGCCAAAGCGATCCAGATACATTATCGTGCCGACGAGAACCTCAACCGGTACGAAGAGAAGGCCCATTCTCTTATGCTCGTCGTGTATCAGGTCACAGATGTTAAATGGTTTAACGGTTATATAAAGGATGCGGCCGGCCTGGCGACCCTGCTCAGCGCTGAAAAACCCGATCAAAGCGTATTGGCGGTTGACCGGTTCTTCATCGAACCGGGCGAAACGAACCAGATCGAACTCGACCGCTACGAGAACGTAAAATGGGTGGGAATAGTGGCCGGGTACTACGATCTGGCCCCCGGGCAGGTGACACGGAGCTACGAGATGCCCGTTCTCTTTGAAACGAAAGGAACGTTTTTCAAGACAAATCAGGCCAAAATGGGACTCCTGGGCATGAACCTCTATTTTGGCCCCAGCAGCATACAGGAGGTGCCAAGCCCATGAGTCGGCCGACAAAACCCGTATTCTGGTACCAGGGGTTGTTTCTCAAATCTCAGCATTTCCAGCAGACCGACCTTTTTCATCAATCATCCCTCGCTCTTTTTCGGGATTATCTCCAGCCCTTCTTCTACGGTTCCTGCGGCCACACGGTCGACGAAGGAGCGTTAAGAGAAATGGTCTTCTCGATCTCGGACGGAGAGTTTGTCTTTCAGGACGGGACCTGGGTCAAAACCGCTGAAAATGCCGTACTTAAACCCCGGTCATTCAAGGATGCCTGGACCAACATGGAGAAGCCTTTCAAGGTATTCATCGGTCTTCGCCGGTGGGACCGTGGCGGCAAAAACGTGTTGGAAGAGGGGTCGCCGGACGGCCGGGCCCGTTATGGTATCGACGGGGAGGAGATGAAGGACTATTACCAGGGGGAGTCCGCCACGGACGTCATGCTTCTCCATCATCTCCTCAGATTGTTCTGGGAGAATGAGATCGCTGATTCAGCTGATTACCATCTCATGCCGCTGGCAATCCTCACATTTAACGGCCAGGACGTGGTCCTGTCGCGTGATTTTGTTGCACCGTCCCTTACCATCTCCTCGGCTGAACCGCTTTTGAAGGTCATGCGCAACGTCAAGGAGTTGGTCCTTTCCCGGTGCAGCATTCTCGAGGAGTATAAGAACCCCCGGGGTTTTCAGAAGGCGGACCTTCAGGCGGCGTACCTCAATTTTTTCCTTGCCCTGAATACGCTCAACAGGTATATCCCGCTCTTTGAGCACCTTAACGAGGTTCCAAATATCCACCCCTGGACCGGCTATGGCCTGCTAAGGCAATTTGCCGGCGAGCTTTCCTCATTTACCGACCGGGTCGACGCATTGGGAAGGCTGGCAAACGGAACGGAGCTCATCCCGCGGTACGATCACGAAAACCTCAGTTATTGTTATTCCCAGGTACAGCTCCTGATCGAAGAGATCATCGCCTCGATGATCCTCGGCATGGAGAATATCATTCACTTTGACAGGCAGGACAACTATTTCAGGGCCCGCATACCTCAGGAGCTCCTCGATAACAGAAACCTTTTTTACATTATTGTTAAATCGGCTGACGATCCGCAGGGTATCCTGGATATGGTGCATCACATTGTAAAGGCTGGTTCCGAAGATGAGGTCCCGACGCTTATCACGAGGGCATTGCCGGGGATCCCGCTTGACCAGAAACTGGAAATGCCGCCGGGCCTCCCCAAGAAACCCGGCATGCTGTGCTTTGAAATAGACCGGACAAATCATTACTGGCACGATATTCTTAAGAACGGCGCAATGGCCATATACTGGCCGGATGCCCCCGAGGATACGATGATAGAGCTCGCTATCCTCAAACCATGATCTGGTGGCCATGAGATTGATCGACTGTTTTTCGGAATTGCTTGGGTATACCGTTTATATTGCCGGCGGTGAACCTTCGACCCTGGAGCTGCCCTACGATGAGGCAGCCGCCCGCTACGAAGGTCTCCTTCAACGCGCCGAGACATTAAAGAGCAGACTCCAGGTACCCGAAAAGGATTGGAGCGAAGCGTTTTTCGCCGTATCTGCCCTCATAGACGAAATGATATTGTGCAGTTCATGGCCCGGAAGGGATGCGTGGCAAACAGCCCAGTTCCAGCATCGTTTCTTTAACACAACAAATGCCGGCTCCGAATTTTTCGAGCATGTAACCAGCCTGGAGCCCGGAAGTGGAGATATCCGCGAGGTATATGACTGGTGCCTCGCAATGGGCTTCAAGGGTGCTTATTTCAGGCCCGAGGATTCAGGCGATCTTGAAGAGATCTCAAAGCAGAACCAGGGCTTCTTAAGGCGCCAGGGAGTTGATCGGGATGTCCTTCACATGTTCCCGGATGCATATGGGGCCGACCGGAAGGACCGGCGCAAGGGTATGTCCGCATTGTTCGTGTTCACATTGCTGGCCGGGCTTATCCCCATATTGTTGTTTCTGGGTCTTTACATTTTTTACAGCAATATCCTTAACGGCATCCTTGCCGTTTATTTTCAGTAATGGCAGGGTTTCTTAAGGCAGGATAGGATCTATGATAAAGAAAATACTGAAAATAATCCTTATTGTTATCATACTCGCGGGCCTTGCCGTGCTCGATGTCTGGTTCGTCTTAAGAAACAGCTATCCCCTATGGGTCGCCGGGGTCATATTCGCCGGGATAATAGGCATCTTTGTCGGCATCCTTTTCCTCAGGAAATACCTTCTGCGCCGCAGGGAAAAAAAGTTTGTCGAGCGCGTCGTCCAGCTCGACGAAAGCGTCATCAGGGGCGCCCCGCTCCATGAAAGGCGAGAACTGCAGGACCTCCAGGACCAGTGGAAGGAATCCATCGGCCTGCTCAAGAGATCGACCCTTAAGAAACACGGAAATCCCCTTTATGCCCTGCCGTGGTTCCTTGTAATCGGGGAATCCGGCTCCGGCAAGACAACCGCGATCAGGAATTCCCGGCTCGAATCACCTGTAGCATACCCCGATAAGGCGGCCACTATCTCGGCAACCCTCAACGTCGACTGGTGGTTTTTTGAAAACTCGATAGTGCTCGATACCGCCGGGCGCTATACGATACCTATCGATGAGATCCCCGACAAGGAAGAATGGGAAAGGTTCCTCACGCTCCTGTCGAAATACCGGCGCCGGGAACCGGTCAACGGCGTTATCGCAACAATTTCTGCCGACAAACTCATCGCGACAGACAAGAACGTGCTCCGGGAAGACGGACAGAACATGCGCAAGAGGATAGACCAGCTTATGCGTGTTGTCGGGGCCCGCTTTCCTATTTATGTCCTGGTCACGAAAATGGACAAGGTCTACGGCTTTAATGACACCTTTGAAAACTTAGGACCCGAAGACGCCACCCAGGCAATGGGATATATAAACAGGAACACAAAGGCCCATTGGGACATGTTCCTCGATGAAGCCTTCGACAGCGTTTCCGAAAGGATCGGTGAAATATCGCTGAGGACCGTAAGGGGCAGGCAGGCCTTAAAACCGGGAATGATCGTTTTCCGCGAAGAGTTCTTGAGGCTAAAGCCCGGCCTCATCGATCTTATGAAGACAGTTTTCGGCGACAACCCGTACCAGGAAACGCCCCTTCTTCGCGGCGTTTTTTTCTCGAGCGGCAAGCAGGACGGGGTGCCGTCATCGGAATTTCTTGAAACTGCAGGGTTTGCCCCTGATAATACGGGGAAGATTCCCGTCGAAAAGGGGATGTTTCTCAAGGATATCTTTTCCCGGATACTTCCAGGCGACAGGTCGTTGTACACTCATACCCGCGACTTCCTCAGGTGGCGCCGCATGACCCGAAGTCTGGCTTTTACGACATGGCTTTGCGTGTGTGCAGTCTTTTTCGGGTTTCTCACGTTTTCGTTCGCCCATAACATGAATACGCTGAAAAATTTCACCGATGTCTTCCGGCGACTGCCGACCCTGTCCGGCGATAACGCCACGAATCTGCTTACTGTAGAAAAATTCCGGCTCGAGATCGAGGCACTCGAAAGAAGCAATACCCACTGGTACTTCCCCGGCTTCGCCCTCGATCAGTCGAAAATAGCCGAGCAGCGGGCACGGGAATACTATATATCATTTGTCAACAAGGGCTTCCTCTGGAGCTTCGATAAAGGCCTTGCAGCAAAGCTGGACAAGGTTGATGCGGAATCCGACCCTGATGCGATCGCCGTGTATGCGGACTATGTCGTCCTCAGGCTTGGACTTGTAGGTGGAATTTTAGACAAGGGCAAGCTGCCCGATGTGAATGATTTCGGGAAGGCCTCAGCTCAGGCTATCGACCTTTATTATTCCAACCTCCCGTATGAAGCTTCCCAGTTATTCGGGAACATTTACAGGGATTACCTCAGGTGGCACAATAACAGGGCCGAGCTTCGACGCAGCCGTGAATTGATCGAGGCAGCCCTCATAACCCTGGTTGTGCGCCATAAATCCCTCGAGTGGCTCGTCCGTAAATCGATCCCCGACGCACCGGATGTGAGGCTTGCAGAATTCTGGGGAAGCGCCGAGATAGGGGAACACGATGATGCCGTCATGGTCCCCGGGTGTTATACAAAGCTTGGCCAGAAACATATATCGGATTTTATTGCCAATATTGAGAAAAATCTCAGGGTGACCACATCGGTTGCCGCCATGGTCCCGTCTTTCTGGGCCTGGTACCAGGAGGAATATTACAAGGCGTGGTTCGATTTCGCCACTAATTTCGGTAAGGGCGCGGACGCATTCCAGACCGAGACTGCCCGACGGAACATGGCATCCCTTATGGCTACGGACCATAATCCATACTGGAAGCTCATTATGCGTTTGAACAACGAGACCCTGCAGTCCGACCCGAAGGCGGCGCCGCCGAAATGGACCGGGTTGCCGGCAGAGATCATCAACATAGTTAACCTGTCCGCCGCAGGCGATGCCAAGGATAAAAAGGACCAGACCTTAAGAAGCAGGATCACCCAGGAATACAAAAAGGTCGAGACACAGACCGAACAGCAGATCGCAAAAGTGGACCCGAGGACGAAGAAGATCGCCGAGCAGCGCCCGTCGCGGGCCAAGGTCTATGCCGAGTACCTCAAGGATCTCATGCAGATGGCCCCGATAGCGTCGTCGGGGGATACCGCCTTTCGCATGGTGTCCGATCTTTTTTCCGGCCAGGCCGCTTTGGCTGAAGACAAGTCACCCTTCAACCTGGCGTATACTCAGTACCTCGCCCTGGAAAATATGATGAAAGAGGATGACTATGGGAACGCCGAAGTTATCTGGTCACTCGTCGGGGGTCCGCTCAATTATCTCATCGAGTACGGCATCGGGAAAGCGTCATGCTCCCTTCAGGATAAATGGGAGGGCGACGTCGTAAGCAAAATGGACGGCGTGCCCAGGGAGAAGGTCCTGAAAGCGCTTTTCGACAAGACCGACGGGGTCGTGATCAAATACCGCGAGGGAATGGCAAAACCTTTTCTCGTAGAAGCAAAGCTCGGGTATACCCCGAGGGTTGCATATCAAGATACGATCTTCGCGCATTCGGTTCCCTTTAAGCCCGATTTCCTGAGATTTCTCAATGCGGTTCCGACTGCGCCGGTCGAATTTCAGTCAGACCATCTTGTGGCGGTTGCGACCGTGCCCATCGAGGTCAACCCGGATGCCGAGATCAAACCCACGGGCAATATGCTTTCCCTGCAATGCTCCGAAGGGACCGCAATACTCCGGAATTATAACTATCCGGATTCGAAATCGTTCCTGTGGTCGCCCGAAAAATGCGGGGATACCGTCCTTAAGATCACGTTTCCCGAGTTTACCCTGACCAAGAGCTATAAGGGCAAGACGGCCTTCGCCACATTCCTTACAGAATTTTCCTCGGGAGCCAAGACATTTAAGGCATCCGATTTCCCCGAGAAAAAAGCGGGCCTTGCGAAGGCAGGCGTCAAATGGATAAAGGTACGATACAAGATCGATAATGCTCAGCCGGTCATCGCGGGGCTTCACAGGAGCTTGAAAAAGGCACCGTCTGTTGTTACAGAATGCTCTCTCAAATAGCCGGGCCTGATTTTGAAAGGCGAACCGATGGATATTAATGAATTAGGGGCCATCCCAATACCGGGAACAGAGCCTGCGGGTTCCGACATACGCTCTGACGAACAGTTTGGGAAGCTCTCGGGCGAGATCGACAGGATGTCGTCGCCGTCCGCATCGGGCACCATAGACTGGAAAAAGGTCATCGGCCTTTCTGCCGACATACTCGCCAACAGCTCAAAAGATCTCCTCGTGGCAAGCTATCTTTCGGTTGCCCTCATCAAAGATCAGGGCCTCAAAGGTTTTGCGACCGGCGTTCACATATGGCGCGATATGTTGACGACATATTGGGACACTCTTTTCCCGGCAAAGAAACGCATGCGCGGCAGGATAAACGCCATAGACTGGTGGCTTCAGAAGACCTCTGCGGAGGTGCGCGAACTTACGCCCGAGCAGTGGAAACAGGAGGAGATCGACAGCCTCTGGGCCGACCTCGATGCGATCGACACGTTTTTCAGGGAAAATGTCGATGACGCGCCAACGGTTGGGCCGCTTATGTCGATCCTGGGCTCAGTCATTGCGCCCATCGAAGAAAAAGCCGCCGATAACGCACCGCCGGCACCGCCGCCGACCGAACCGGCAAAAACGGTGAGTGCCCCCGCGGCGGCGAAACCGACCCCGGTCGTCGGGCCCGTTCCATCCGGCGATGACCCCGAGCCGCTCATACGGCACGCCCTCGATACACTGCGCTCTGCATCCGCGCTGCTCGCGGAAAAGGGCTCTCCTGACGGCCTTTATTTTCGGATAAACAGGGCAATCTCCTGGATGACGATATCGGCTCCGCCGCCGAGCCACGGCGGCAGGACTATGATCGAGCCTCCCGATGAAGACATACGGGACCTGTTTAAGACCATGCACCAGTCGGGCAACTGGAAAGATCTCCTTGCTGCGTGCGAGTCGCGCGTACCGCAATACCTGTTCTGGCTCGACCTCTCCCGCTATACCTTCGAGGCGCTGGACCAACTGGGACACAAAGCGGTGGCGAAAGAGATCGCGGGACTGACGAACCTGTACGTCGAACGGCTTCCAGGGATAGAAAAGCTGGCCTTCGTTGACGGCACCGCTTTTGCCGACCAAGCAACCCGGCAATGGTTAACGGAAATAAGCGGGTCGCGCTCCGGCGGCCCTTCTTCTCAAGGCAGCGACACTGTTACGGCCCGGATAGAAAGTGACATGGCAGCTGCAAAATTGCTCGCCGATTCGGGCAATATCGCCGCAGCAATAGGGCAATTGTGCGATGTGCTGGCCAGGGCACCGTCCGTCAGGGAACGGTTCATGCGGCAGGTCCGCTTCTGCCGGTTCCTTCGGGAGACCAGCCAGAACAAGCTTTCCTGGCCCTATTTCCAGGAGATCGTCGAGATCATCGATGCGTATCGCCTGAGTGACTGGGAGCCGGCCCTTGCGGCCGAGGCCTATGACATCATACTTGCCGGCATTGCCTCCGCCGACGGCAACGGCGAGCTCAAGGATCTCGAGCGGGATATATTCAGGCGTTTAAGCCTTGTTGACCCGGTCAAGGCCATGGAATATGCATAATTGTAAATTTGTTTTGAATTGTGATACGATTGGTATTAATCTGCAACAATTTAACATATTAGTAATTGTTTCAACGGGCGCGTGGATTCAAACATTTTATTGAGTAAAAATCTTAATCCTGGCAAAGGAGGGTGAAATATGGCAAAAGAGGGTTCCGTTGCACCAAAGGAGCGCGTTAACATTATCTACCGGCCGGCCACAGGCGATGCAAAAGAAGAGATCGAGCTTCCTCTGAAGGTTCTCGTAATGGGAGATTTCACGCTCCAGCAGGATGCGCGGAGCGTCGAAGACCGTCAGCCTGTTAATGTCGACAAGGATAACTTCAATGACGTCCTCTCGGCCCATAACGTACGCCTCGAAACTGTCGTTGAAAACAAGCTGTCGGATGAACCTGACGCACAGATGAGCCTCAATCTTGATTTCAAGAAAATAAAGGACTTCGAGCCCGACACGATCATCCAAAAGGTCCCCGAGCTGAAAAAGCTCATGGAACTCAGAGATGCGCTCAAGGCATTAAAGGGCCCATTGGGAAATATCCCTGAATTCAGGAAGAAAATACAGGATATCGTGAAGGATGAAGAAGTAAAGGCACGTCTATTAAAAGAACTCGGGATAGAAGGATAGGGGGTGGAAATTGGCCGAAGAACAGAAAGAAAAACAGGCACAGCAAGCCGAGGGACAAACCTCGCTTCTCGATGAGATCGTTGCCGCGACACGCCTGAAACCGTCCGAAGAGGCGTATTCGATAACCAAGCGGGGGCTTCAGGCATTCATCGACGAAATGCTCAAACCCGGTAAAGAAATACGGATAACGGCATCAGCGGTGGATGAGATGATCGCAAACCTCGATCAGAAATTATCGAGCCAGGTAGACGTGATCCTCCATAACAAGGAATTCCAGCAGTTGGAATCTGCATGGACATCCCTGAAGTTCCTCGTTGACCGCACGGATTTCCGCGAAAATATCAAGGTCGAGGTCATGAACGTAAACAAGACAGACCTCCTTGATGATTTCGAAGATGCACCGGAAATAACAAAAAGCGGACTGTACAAACTTGCCTATACCCAGGAATACGGCCAGTTTGGCGGCAAGCCATACGGGCTTATGGTCGGCAATTACGAATTCGGCCCGTCAGCCCCGGATATTAAGCTTCTCCAGAACCTTGCAAGCGTTTCCACGATGTCCCACGCA